>PMJR01000145.1:0-15032 GCA_003158475.1 Ignavibacteriota bacterium
TCCTTCTGGGCGATATACTCCTTCAGTATGTCGGCTTGTATTGTCCCGCGGAGATCCCCGGTCACCGCCCCCTGCTGTTCGGCGACCGCCACATAAAACGCGAGCATCATGGCCGCGGGGGCGTTGATCGTCATCGACGTCGAAACGTCCTTCAGAGCGATCCCCCGGAAGAGGACCTCCATATCGGCAAGAGAACTGACGGAGACCCCGCAGATGCCGACCTCTCCTTTGGCCACGGCGTCATCACAGTCGCGGCCCATCAGCGTCGGGAGATCGAACGCCACTGAGAGCCCGGTCTGCCCGTGGGCAAGGAGGTAGTGGTAGCGGGCGTTCGTATCCTCGGGGGCGCCGAAGCCTGCGAACTGGCGCATGGTCCAGAGCCTCCCTCGGTACATCGTGTGATGGATCCCGCGGGTGTATGGATACTCTCCCGGAAATCCGACATCGGCCAGGAAGTCAATCCCGGCGGTATCGTCGGGAGTGTAGAGCGGAGCGATCGGTTCGCCGCTGACCGTGGTGAAGCGGACCCGCCTCTCGCCGAGCGACGACGCCCTGGCCGCCCATGCGCCCTCCGCCCCGTTCACAGAGCCCGGACTGTTCTCGTTCATAGCCTCCCCCTCACGGTGATATGGGCATGTCCCGCCGTCACATCCCTAAGAACGGAAATTACGCTTGCTTCTTCAAGATGTACGCCCGAAACGCCGGTCGAGCTCTTCAATCGAAATACGCAGGACGATCGGCCGCCCGTGAGGACAGACATAGGGCATGCTCGTCGCAAAGAGCTGATCGATCAGCGAACGCATTTCCGGTTCGTTCAGGCTGTCCCCCGCCTTGATCGCCGATTTGCAGGAATATGATTTTGCAAGGTTCTCCCGGACGTGTGTCGGGTCGTTCTGCCTGTATTCATTGTAGAGCGCAAGCATCTCCTCGACGATCTTTCCTTCGCTCCCGGTATGGGCGTCGGGGGGTACCCCCTCGATGACGACCGTGTGCCGCCCGAAAGGCTTGATATCGAAGCCCAGCATGTCAAAATCCGGGAGGAGCTCCGTCAGGAGTGCGAAATCCGCGGCAGGGAGCTCCAGCGTATAGGGAAAAAGGAGTTGCTGAGTGCTCCTCATGCTCGTGGCGAACCGGGCGAGCGCCCGCTCGTACAGCACACGTTCGTGCGCCACGTGCTGATCGACGATCAGAAGTCCGTTTTTTATCTGTGAGAGGATGTACTTGTTGTGAAGCTGCCAGATGAGCGTCGAAGCGCCCGGGTCCGGGCGCGCGCCACCGTGCGGCAGGACCGATCCGGGCACACCGGTGGAACCCTCCCCGACCCCCTCGAGGTGACCGGGAGTCCCCAGGAGCCGGGCCGCCAGGGGAGACCCTTCCGCCACACCGGGGAAAGGCCCGGATGCGAGCCCGGATACAGGCCCGGATGCAGAAATGAACGGCAGTATCTCACCCGTCCTCTCGTCAATCTGCTGGCGCTCGGGAAAACTCCAGAGGGTTCCCGTGCCGCCCGCCGGCCAGGAATGCTGACGCGTGGTGAACCGCGCGCCGACCGTTCCCGGTTCGATCCCCCCCTCCTGGATCGTCAGGGCGGGGACTGCATCAATGCTCCCGAGAGCGCGCCGAGTGAGCGAGGAGAGGAGGCGGTAGACCGACTGCTCATCGTCGAATTTGGCTTCCAGTTTTGACGGGTGGACATTGACGTCCACCGCCCGCGGGTCAAGGTCGAGGAACAGAAGGAAGAACGGGAACGTCCCCTTATCAAGCAGGTGTTCGTAGGCCGAATAGACGGCGTGGTTGATCGTGCGGTTCACGATGAACCGCCCGTTCAGGAATATGTACTGCCCCTGGCGGCTTCTCATGCCGAACGCCGGCTTGCCGATGAATCCGCGCACGGAGACCGCCCCGGTTTTCTCCTCGACAGGTATCAGTCCCTCGCACTTCCGTTCGCCGAGCACGTCCGCCAGGCGCTGCAGAAGGGGCGCCGGCTTCAGGTTGAACACCGTCTCGTTATCGCTGATGAAGTGGAGGGCGATGTCGGGTTTGCTGAGCGCGATCCGCTGAACTTCGTCATACACGTGGCGGAACTCGGTGACGGCGCTCTTCAGGAATTTTCTCCGGGCGGGGACGTTGTAGAAGAGGTTCTGCACCGTGAGCGTGGTCCCCGGCTCCCTCCCTTCGTGCGAAACGGCGGGGACGTCCCCTCCTTCGATTTTTACGACCGTGGCGGCCTCATCTTCCGCCCTCCGCGTCTTCAGCGCCACCCTGGCAACCGCCGCTATCGATGCAAGGGCTTCACCGCGGAAGCCGAACGAGGTGATCGACTCCAGGTCTTCATAGGAGGAGATCTTGCTCGTGGCGTGCCTGAGGAACGACGTCACAGCGTCGTGCTCCTCCATCCCGCTCCCGTCATCGGTCACCTGGATGGATGCGCGCCCCCCCTCCCTGACCACCACGAGAACGTTTGACGCCCCGGCGTCGAGAGAGTTCTCGATCAGTTCCTTGACAACCGACGCGGGGCGGCCGATAACCTCCCCTGCTGCGATCTTGTTGGCGATATGGTCCGGAAGGACCTCGATTCTGCGCGGGGTCATGGCGCGAACAGTGCCTCGACGAACGCCTTGCGATTGAACGCCTGCAGGTCGTCGATCCGCTCGCCGACGCCGATGAACTTCACCGGAATATTCAGCTCCCGGGAGATCGCAAGCACAATCCCTCCTTTTGCGGTGCCGTCGAGCTTCGTCAGTATGAGTCCGGTCACTCCGACGGAGGCGCCGAATTGCCGCGCCTGCTGCATCCCGTTCTGCCCCGTGGACGCGTCGATGGCCAGGAGGACCTCGTGCGGCGCGGCCGGGTCCTGTTTTTGAATCACGCGCTTGATCTTGCGGAGCTCTTCCATGAGATTGACTTTCGTATGCAGCCGTCCGGCGGTATCGATGATCATCACGTCGGCGCCGCGCGAAGCGGCCGCCTGCACAGCGTCGTAGGCGACCGCTGCCGGGTCCGCTCCGTGCTTCTGCTGTATCAGCGCCGCTCCCGCCCGTTCCGCCCAGACGCCGATCTGCTCGTTTGCGGCGGCGCGAAACGTGTCGGCGGCGGCAATCATCACTTTGTTTCCGGCCCTGACATACTGGTGCGCGAGCTTCCCGATCGACGTGGTCTTCCCGACGCCGTTGATCCCCACCACCATGATCACCCAGGGTCTTGCCGCCGGGAGCGCGAACGGGTCGGACGGCTCCGCCGCCCCGTTCCCCGCAAACTGCAGGCCGATCTCGTCCTTAAGCATGGGGAGCAGCTCCGACGCATCGGCAAGCCCCTCCTCTTTCACCCTGATCCTGATCGCGTCGATGACGCGCGAGGTCGTGTCCATGCCGACGTCGGCGCCGAGGAGGATTCCTTCGAGCTCCTCGAGCGTCTCCTCATCTATGGTCCTCCGGGTGCTGACAAGGCGCGCGACTTTGCCGACGATCCCTTCGCGCGTCTTGCCGAGTGTCTCCCTGAGTCTCTGTATGCTGTCGAGGAGTCCCACGCGGCGTCAGGCCCGGGCTTCGCGGACGACGTGCAGGAACCGCGCGATGTACATGACGAACGAGACAAGCAGCCCTGCCGCACAGGCCGCCAGCATGATCCACTGCATCTCCCGGATCATGTTCAGCAGGATAATGAGTATGGTGAACGCGATGAAGGTGGCGGCCCATTTTCCCGCCACGTTGGAAGGGAGGACGACGCCCCGCGTGGATTTGAGGTACATACCCCCCAAAAAGATAAGCATGTCCCTTGAAAGCAGCGCAAGAACGAACCAGAGGGGGAAATCGCCGACTTTGAGGAGGACCAGGGCCATGACCGCCACGCACACCTTGTCCGCGAGCGGATCGAGTATTTTGCCCCATTCCGTTTCCTCGCCGCGCCGCCTTGCGAGATCGCCGTCGAGCTTGTCGGTCATCATACCCGCGAGCAGGATTCCGACCGCCCAGAAACGGAGCGGCGGATCAGGAAGAAGCATCACGAGGGCAAAGGGGACCGAAAGAAGGGCGCGGAATATGCTCAGAAGGTTGGAGATGGTGAGGAACTCACGCTTCATGCTCTTCCTTCGACTGGTTCGTGTCGATGGGAACGGGATAGCGCCCGCTGAAACACGCGGTGCAATAGTTCTCCCCGTTCTCCCGCGGCGCGGAGTCCAGCAGTTCCTCGATGCTCAGGTAGCCGATGCTGTCCACACCGAGCTCCTTGCCGATCCTGTCGACATCGCCGCCGCACTTGTTGGCAATCAGCTCCTTCGGGGTGGGAAAATCCATGCCGTAGTAACAGGGATGCATGATCGGCGGTGAAGTCACACGGAAATGTACTTCCTTCGGGCCCGCCTGCTTTACAAGCTGGACAAGCTGCCTGGAGGTCGTCCCCCGGACGATCGAATCGTCGACAATCACCACCACCTTGTCTTTGAGGACCCCCTTCACCGTGTTGAACTTGGTCTTCACCTTGGTCTCGCGGATGTCCTGGTTGGGCTGGATGAATGTCCTGCCGATATAGTGACTCCTGATGAGACCGATCTCCAGCTTCGCCTTCCCGCCGAGCTTGGTTGTTTCCTGGACATACCCCATGGTGGCGGTGTTGCTGGAGTCAGGCACATTGATCACAATCACCTTGTCGTCCGGGTTCTTCGCCCGGACGGGCTGCGAACGCGCAAGGTTTTTGCCGAGTTTCCGTCTGACCTTGTCGACGCTGTGGCCGAAGATACGGCTGTCGGGACGTGAAAAGTATATGTATTCGAAGATGCAATGGTGCGGCTCCGCGGGCCGGTCGTCGATGCGGAGGGACGTCACCTCGCCCGACTCCAGGCTCGAACGGTCGATCACGACGATCTCCCCGGGCTGCACGTCGCGGACGTACTCGGCATCCATGATGTCGAATCCGACAGTTTCCGAGGCGATCACGAATGCTTTCCCCTTCTTCCCCAGCGCGAGGGGACGGAAACCCGCGTGATCACGGGCGGCGATAAGCGCGGTGTCTGTGAGAATCACGATGGAAAAAGCTCCCCGCACCATGGCGATCGCATCGCGTATCTGGTCGATCTGCCGCTCGTGCCGGCTGCGGGCGATCAGATGCAGGATCACCTCCGTGTCGGACGTGGTCTGGAAAATCGTCCCCTCGTCCTGCAGTTTTTTCCGTATCGCGCGGAAGTTTGTCAGGTTGCCGTTGTGGGCAATGGCGATATTGCCCCCCTTGTACATGACGGTAAACGGTTGGATGTTCGCCTTGTTGTTGGAGGCGCCTGCGGTGGAGTAGCGGTTGTGGCCGATCGCGCTGGATCCCTTCAGCACGTCGCTCAGAAGCCGTTCCTGGCGATAGACGTCGTCAACCAGCCCGAAGTCCTTGTGGACATGAAAGCGGGTCTTGCCCGAGCTGTCATCACTGTCGGCTGTGACGATGCCCGAACCTTCCTGGCCCCGGTGTTGCTGGGCAATGAGTCCGAGGTATGACAATTGAGCCGCGGTCGGGGAACCGAACACACCGAACACCGCACAGTGGCAATGGGGCTTGTCGAGATCGTTTGTGATCATTTCCTCGGTGTCAAATAGATCCTCACAGGATGGAATATACGACTCCGCTCCCGCATATCCAAGGCCCCCTGATCGTGAGGAGGGATGTGTGGGGAGGGACGCGCCTCCCGGAAGTCAATCGCCGAGCACCGTGTCGTGGAGATAGTGCTCGTCGTCCCGTTCACGATAGTCCGTGGTGACGTGGAGGCCCCGGCTTTCTTTCCGCTTCATCGCGCACCGGATGATCAGCTCGGCACAGAGCGCGATATTGCGCAGCTCGAGAAGCCCTTCGGTGACCTTTGTCTTCTTGTAGAATGCCTCGACCTCCTGACGTATCAGCTCCATGCGTCTCCACGCCCGCTCCAGGCGCAGGTCGGAGCGGACGATACCGACGTAGTCCCACATGATCTGCTGGATCTCCCGCCGGTTGTGCAGGATCAGTATCCACTCCTCGCTGTTGAATGTCCCGCTGTCATCCCATTCGCGCACGGCCGGGACGTTCGGCGACTGCTCCCGGAGGTACGACGCGGAAGAGCGGGCCGCCCTGTCCGAGAAGACGAGCGCTTCCAGGAGGGAATTGCTTGCCAGGCGGTTCGCCCCGTGCACTCCCGTCATGCTCGCTTCTCCCGAGGCGTACAGCCCGAGTATGCTGGTGCGGCCGTCGATGTCGGTCACCACGCCGCCGCAGGAGTAGTGTGCCGCCGGGACGACGGGGACCGGTTCCTTCGTGATATCCAGTTTGAACTCTCTCAGACATTTTTCGTAGATGTTGGGGAAGTGCTCTCGCAGCTCTTCGGCCGGGAGATGGCGGAGGTCCAGCAGGACGAAGTCATCCCCCCTCTTTTTGAGTTCGGTATCGATCGCGTACGCGACGATATCGCGGGGAGCCAGCGACCTCCTCTCGTCGTACATCTGCATGAACTCGTCGCCGTTGCGGGCCTTCAGCACCCCGCCATATCCCCTGACCGCCTCGGAGATGAGGAATGACGGGCTCCCGGAATTGAAAAGAGTCGTCGGGTGAAACTGTATGAATTCCATATTCGCGGTCCGCGCGCCCGCGCGGTACGCCATGGCGACACCGTCCCCGGTGGCGATGAGAGGATTCGTGGTATGGAGATAGACTTGCCCGAGACCGCCGGTGGAGAGCATCACGACACCGGCCGTGAATGTGTCCACGCGCCTCCCGATGCTGTCCAGCGCATAGGCGCCCCAGCAATGGATCCGGTCCCTGTCGATGAGCCGTTTCTCCGCCGTATGATGCTCCGTAATCAGCTCGACGGCGACATGGTTTTCGAACGTCGTGATCGCGGGATTCTCGGAGATCGCCTGAAGAAGTGCGCGCTCGATCTCGCGCCCCGTAAGATCGTTCGCATGGACGATCCTGTTTATGGAATGTCCTCCCTCTCTCCCCAGGTCAAGCATCCCGCCCCTGTGCGTGAAACGGACACCCACCTCGATCAGCTCCCTGAGGCGTTCGGGTCCCTCGCGTACCATCACCTCGACGGCGTCGCGGTGGGACAGCCCCGTCCCTGTCGAAAGCGTGTCCCTGACGTGAAGGTCAAACGAATCGACCGCGGACATCACGGCCGCGACACCCCCCTGCGCGTAGTTGGTGTTTGATTCGGCCTTCTCCTTCTTGGTGATGATGGCGACAGTCCCGTGTCGTGCCGCTTTCAGGGCGTAGGAGAGTCCGGCGATCCCGCTGCCGATGATCAGAAAATCGTGGCGGTGAATCATACCGGTTCGCCCGGATGGAGGA
Source organism: Ignavibacteriota bacterium (assembly GCA_003158475.1). Taxonomy (GTDB): domain Bacteria; phylum Bacteroidota; class Ignavibacteria; order UBA10030; family UBA6906; genus Fen-1273. The sequence continues at coordinate 7,297 of PMJR01000145.1, forward strand.
TGGATGGAAGAAAAAAAGGCACGTCTCGAATCCAGTCCGGCAATCGGCACCCGTCTCAACCAGGGGTGGGTGTCTTTTTCTCCGTAAACATAAGAGTGAGCAACCTGTCGATGAACTTCACTCTTTCCATCAGATCTTCCTGCGCGCCGCCATTTTCAACAAGAAAATCAGCGCGCTTTGAAGTTTCCCCCGCGGACATTTGTGCGTGCATCCTCGCGATGATTTCCTCCCGCGGGAGGTTGTCTCTCCGGGCCACCCGATCAATGCGGACTTCTTCCGGCGCCCTCACCACGACAGTCGCGTCCAGGTTCTTGTCCATCCTTGATTCGAATATCAGCGCGGCTTCCACAACAACGTACGGCCGGCCCGCGGAGGCCGGGAGACGGACGAGAGCATGATTCAGAGAGGAGAAAACGACGGGGTGGACTATGGCGTTCAGTGCGCGCAGCATGGCGGGCTGCGAGAAGACGATCCGGGCAAGCTCGCCCCGGCGAAGCCGCCCCTCCGGGCTGTAGATCCCGGCGCCGAATTTCTGGACGATCGCCCGGCGGACACCGGCATTTGTTTCGGTCAGATCGCGGGCGATAAGATCCGCCGACATCACCACACGCCCCAGTCGTTCGAAGCAGAGGCACACGGTGCTCTTGCCGCTCCCGATCCCCCCCGTGACGCCGACGAGGGGAGCGGGCTTACTTGGCATATGCAACCGACCGGTACTCGCGGATCACCGTCACCTTGATCTGACCCGGGTATTCCATTTCAGTCTGAATTTTGGCGGAGATATCGTGCGCGAGCTGGTCCGCCATCGCATCGTCCACTTTATCCTGCTCCACGACGACACGGACTTCCCTTCCCGCCTGGATCGCGTATGTCTTGGCGACCCCCTGGAACGACTGAGCGAAGGCCTCGAGCTTCTCGAGCCGCTTGATGTATCCTTCCACGGATTCCCTCCGGGCTCCCGGACGCGCACCACTGATCGCATCGGCCGCCTGCACGAGGGCTGCGATGGGGGATTCCATCGGGATATCATCGTGGTGGGAGCCGATGGCATTGGCGACTAACGCGTGCTCCCCGTATTTCTTTGCAATCTCATAACCGAGCAGCGCGTGCGGACCTTCCAGCGACTTGTCGACGCATTTGCCGATGTCATGAAGGAGGCCGGCCCTCTTTGCAAGATTGGCGTCCAGCCGGAGCTCGCCGGCCATCACGCCGGTCAGAAATGCAACCTCGATACTGTGCTGGAGCATGTTCTGGCCGTAACTGGACCGGTATTTCATGCGCCCGACGAGCCGCACGATCTCATTGTGTGCGCCGTGAAGACCGACCTCCAGGAGTGCGTTCTCCCCGATTTTCATGACCTCCTCCTCGAGCTCATTCCGCACCTTTTCCACGATCTCTTCGATGCGCGCGGGATGGATGCGTCCGTCCGCGATAAGCCTCTCGAGCGAGAGACGGGCGACCTCGCGCCGGAACGGGTCGAACGCTGAGAGTATGACCGCTTCGGGGGTGTCGTCCACAATCACATCCACTCCCGTGGCTGCTTCGAACGCGCGGATGTTCCGCCCCTCGCGGCCGATGATCCTCCCCTTCATCTCGTCACTCTGGATGTTCAGCACGCTCACGGTGGTCTCCACGGAATGGTCGGCGGCGGTCCGCTGGATCGCCTGCACGACGAGTTTTTGAGCCTCCCGCTTCGCCTCGTCGCGCGACTTGTCCCTGATGTCCTTCAGCATGTGGGCAGCTTCGCTGCGCGCCTCGTTCGCGAGGTTCTCCATCAGGATCCGCTTCGCCTCGTCGTGCGAGAGGCCCGAGGCACGCTCCAAGCGAATGTTCTCGTCCTGGATCAGCCGTTCAAGCTCAGACTGGCGGGCGTCTAGTCCCTTCGACTGCTCGTCCAGGTTCCTCTTGAGGATCCCCTGTTCCCTCTCTTTCTTCCCCAGGAGCTCGACCTTCCGGTCGATGTTCTCTTCGCGGACCTCTATCGCCTTCTCCTGGGCCTGAAGCTTCGCTTTCTTGCTCTGGACGTCGCCGTCAAATTCCTTCTTCTTCTGGTACCATTCGTCCTTGACTTCGAGCAGCTTCTCGCGTTTGAGTGTCTCCGCCTCCTTTTCGCCGTCGGCCACGACCTTCCTGGCCTGCTCTCTGGCGGAGGAGATTCTGTTCTGCCCCGACCGGGAGTTCAGATACCAACCGATGAAGACGCTGATGCCGCAGAAAAGCAGCACAATGGGGATGACGATCTCAAAAGACATACAGCCTCCGCATTCTCAGTGGCCGCGGATAAAAAAAAATCCGCACACGTCAATCGTCTCAAAGAAAAGGCACTTATGAAAGAACCCTTCCAACACAGTGGGTGCTCGCCTGAACGTCTTTTACTTCCACCCTCTCGCTCGTCCCGCGGTTAGCGGGANNGTTCTTTATAATGTGTGTGAGACGACTGACGGTGCGGAAATTTCCGAACCCGTCAGGGACCGAGATGCAAAGAACGGCAACCGAATAGGGGGAACTCACACGTCCCGGAGCGCATTATCCAGGTAGTGCGTGACCTTGCCAAGTTCCCCGTCAATAAGAGCAGTCATGCTGCGGACTTTTTCCCGCTCCTTGAAGAGATCTTCTGTGATGTTCAACGCCGAAAGTACCGCCACGGTGAGCGTTGGTTGCTCGGGAAGCTTGGCGTGGATGGTGTTGATCATTTCGTCCACGTACGTCGCCACCTTGCGCGTGAAATCCTCGCTCTCTCCCCTGAGAGGGTACTCCGAACCAAATATCCGTACCTTGATGCTCTTCTTGTCGGTCGTCATCTGCCGTGTTTCGTGACTCATCCTGGTCTTCGTTCCGTCCCACACACACCGGACGCGCGGGTTCTCCCGCTAGAGGTACGCGTCCAGCTTCGCGATCAACTCCTTTACCTTCGCCGCGAGCAGATCGCGATCTCCTCCGGCGATACTCATCCCCGCCTCCTGTTCATGTTCTGCAGTCTGTTTCCTGAATTGCGCCGATTCTGCGCGCATCTGCTGGAGCTCGCGCTCCAGACGGGCGACAAGCGTTTGCAGGGCCTGTCGTTCCTGGCGCAGGCCGGCGATCATCTCGGCAGCCCGGCGAGCGCTCTCCCACAATGCCTTGAAGCTGCCGTCAACGGATTTCACGTCTCCCGCAGGGAGTGTGCTCTCGTCGACGGTTTGAGGATCCACGCTGCTGCTCACATGTGACCCCGGATCGTTAGCGCATGCTTCGCAACGCGGCGCCGTGGGCTTTTTCGACGCCCGAGACAACGCGACCGACCGCCGATTCAATTTCAGCGTCCGTCAGCGTCTTTTCGAGCGACATAAACTCCAGCGCAAAGGCGACGCTTTTTTTTCCTCTCGGGAGCTGTTCTCCTTCGTAGACATCGAACAACTCCACCGACTGGAGGAGTTCGCCCGCCGATTCCCGGATAGTTCTCTCCAGGTGCTCCGCCGGGATTCCCGCGTCGACCGTGAATGCCACGTCCCGCTTGACCTTCGGGTAACGGGGAAGTGAGACGAACACTCTCGGTGCATCTCGACGCAGGTCCTCCACTCCGATTTCAGCGACGAACACAGGTCGCTCCAGGCCGAAATCCTTGAGAGCCTCCTTCGTCAGTGTGCCAAGATAACCCGCGTAACTTCCTTGAATTTCAATGGCTAGCGTGTTATCAGTTAAACCTTTGCTGGTAGAATAAGAAATAAACCGACTTTTGTCAAGCGCAAACTTGGCGAGGAGGAATTCGATATCTCCCTTTAAATCAAAGAGATCGACCTCTCTGCTGCGACGGCTCCAATGGACAGGCCCGGAACTCCCTGTTATCACAAGACAAAGCCTCTCCTGTTCGAGAAAATTCTCAACGAGTTTAGGGGCCGGAGAATCATCAACCCGGAAAACGTGCCCGATCTCAAAAAGCCTCAGGTCGAAATTGCCGGCATTCTGGTTCCGGACAGCCGCTTCCAGGAGCCCCGGAACGATGCTTGTCCTGAGCGCCACCATGTCCTGATTCTGCGGGTTCAGTATGCGGACGGGTGAGCCCCCTCCCAGGGACGCCCTGCTCCACTGCTGCATGGAATTGGTTATCGCCTCCTGAAACCCCCTTCCGACCATTGTTTCCCGGAGGAGGTCCGTCAGCGAGGAAGTGGGGAACGGTTGCCTGTAGCTGACCGTGGGGGTCGAACGGGACTCGATGCGATCGTACCCGTGGACGCGCGCCACTTCCTCAATGAGATCGATCTCGCGCTCCACGTCGACGCGGAACGACGGAACGCGGAACCTCAGGGCATCGCCTTTCTCGCCCGACTGTACCATCCCGATCAGCGCGAGGTGGCGGACGATCTCCGGTTTTTTCAAACGCGTTCCGAGGAGATCGTTCACCCTCCTGACACGGAGAGGAACCGTGCGCTCCCGGATTTTCTGAGCGTGCACGTCGAGGATTCCCTTGAGGAGCGTCCCTCCTCCCATCTCCAGGACGAGCTGCGCCGTCCGGTCGAGTGCGAAGCGGACCCCGTTCGGGTCCGCGCCCCGTTCAAATCTCTGGGAGGCATCGGTACTGATCCCGAGCGCCCTCGCGGTTCTGCGGATGCTCGAAGGTTTCCAGTACGCCGCCTCAATCACGATATCGACGGTGTCGTCGCTGATTTCCGAATTGGCGCCCCCCATGATTCCCGCGATCGAAACCTCCCGCTCCGCATCGCAGACCATGACAGCCCCCTCAGGCAGGGAATGCGGTCTTCCATCCAGTGTCGTGAACGGTGTGCCCCCCCTCGCGCCCCGAACGACGATCCGCCCTCCCCGGAGAAGGGCGTGATCAAATGCATGCAACGGGTGACCGCATTCGTACATCACGTAATTGGTGATGTCGACGACGTTATTGCGCGGCCTCAGTCCCACGTTGCGCATCGCGTTTTGCAGCCATCGGGGGGAAGGGCCGATCTTGACACCCCGGATCATCCGGGCCGCGAATCTCGGGCAGCTCTCGCCGTCCTCCACCGTGATGGACAGGCGTGTGCCGATCGGCTCTTTGGTTTCCTTCAGCGTCACGCGCGGAAGACGCGGAAGCGTACCGGTAAGCACCGCGATCTCCCGCGCAACCCCCATGTGGCTCAGCCAGTCTGGGCGGTTCGGCGTGATCTCCAGGTCGAACGCAACGTCGTCGAGTCCGAAGTAGGCCGCGAGGGATTCACCCGGTTTCGCATCACGGTCGAGCACCATTATTCCCGCGGAGTCCTTCCCCATGTCGAGTTCGTACTCGGAACAGATCATCCCGGAGGATTCCACCCCCCGGATTCCCGCGCGTGAGAGGACAAAGGGCGTTCCTGCCGGATCATGCTGGTTCCTGGGGACTGTCGCACCGACGAGGCCGACGGGAACCTTCTGACCCGGGGCCACATTCGGTCCGCCGCAGACAACCTGCAGAGTCTCCCTGCCGATCCCGACGGTGCAGACGGACAGCCTGTCGGCCCGGGGATGTTTCTCTTTTATCAGGACCTCACCAACCACGAACCCGTTATAGCGCGCGTCGAGTCTCTGGACGCTCTCAAATTCGAGGCCCAGCATCGTCAGTCGTTCGGCCAGATCGTGAGGTTCGATCGAGAAGTCGATATACTGCTTCAGCCACCGTTCGAGGATTCTCATTGTCAGAACTGATTGAGGAAACGTACGTCATTGTCGAAAAAGAGCCTTATGTCGTCAATGCCGTGCCGGAGCATGGCGACCCGGTCTATTCCCATTCCGAAAGCGTATCCGGTGAACACCTCCGGGTCGTACCCGACGGAGCGGAACACATTCGGGTCCACCATCCCGCACCCCAGGATCTCGAGCCACCCGCTCTGTTTGCAGAGGCGGCACCCTTTCCCACCGCAGATGAAACAACCGATATAGATGTCGGCGCTCGGCTCCGTGAAGGGGAAGAATGTCGGGCGGAACCGGAATTTCAGGCCCGGACCGTAGTAGCGGGTGATGAACTCCATCAGGGTCCCCTTCAGATCGCCGAACGTCACCCCCCGGTCCACGCAGAGCCCTTCCACCTGATGGAACATGCAGTAGCTCCGCGCACTGATCGCCTCGTTGCGGTACACTCTCCCGGGCATGATCACCCGGAGCGGGGGTGCGTGCTCTTCCATGACCCTGATCTGCACCGGCGATGTATGGGTCCGGAGGAGGGCCCGGGGACTGAGGAAGAATGTGTCCTGCATGTCGCGCGCCGGGTGGTCCGGCGGGAAATTCAGGGCTTCGAAATTGTGGTAGTCGTCCTCGATTTCCGGGCCGTCGGCGATGCCGAACCCCATCGAGACGAAAATCGCTTTGATCTCGTCGAGCGTCTGGGTCAGAGGGTGTTGTGTCCCGATGAAACCGCGACGGCCGGGGAGCGTGAGATCAGGCGCAGGCGACGGGGATGTGCCGGTCCCGCCGAGAGCGACCGACTTTTCGTCGTGCATCTGTTGCACCGCCGCACGGAGCTCGTTCAGCAGCTTGCCGAGTGCCGGTCTGTCCCCGGCGGGGACTGTCTTGAGGCGGTCGAAGAACGCCGCGATCGCCCCTTTCCGGGCGAGGTACGTGACGCGGAATTCATCGAGGCCGCGGGCGTCCGTTACGGCGCGAATCGCGTTTTCCGCCTCTGCGCGCAGCGAGGATAATTCGGAGTGCATGGGGAGTGCCGGAAAAAGGAGATCCCATCCCCGGAGGGGCGGCATAACGTCGCCCGCTCCGTGAATGGGAAGACGTTGATTGGATCATGCGAGGGCGAACTTTACCACCTCGGCAAATGCTTCGGGGTTGCTCACTGCCAGATCCGCGAGGATCTTGCGGTTGATGTCGACCTCTTTCCTGTCCAGTCCGGCGATGAGCCGGGAATAGGTTGTGCCGTGCAGCCGGGCCGCCGCGTTGATGCGCGTGATCCAGAGCTGCCGGAACGTCCGTTTCTTTGTCTTGCGATCGCGGTAGGCATACTGCAGCCCCTTGTCGATATGGTGCTTCGCGATCGTCAGGACTTTGCTTCTCGCACCCCAGTAGCCTTTCGCGTTCGCGAGTATGCGCTTGCGGCGGCGGTGGGAGGCAACTTTGTTCTGCGAACGAGGCATAGTTGCTCTTGTCCCTGATGTGAATATGGATAATCCGTACGTCTCCCCTTTGTAAGGAGACGCCGGCGTGGCTGTGCAGACTCAGACGTTCAGCATCATCTTTACCGCGGGGGTATCCTGCTTGGAGACATAATGACCCTTCCGCAGCTTGCGCTTCCGTTTGGTGGTCTTCGACGTCAGGATGTGACTCCGGTAGGCAGTCGCGCGCTTGACCTTCCCCGAGGCGGTAAGCCTGAAACGCTTTTTGGCGCTGCTCTTTGTCTTCATCTTCGGCATGGAACGATTCCCTTTCGTTATGCTTCCGCCGCTTTCTCTTCAGGCGTGGCGTCGGGTTTGGCGATTTTTTTCTTTTCCGGAGTGAGGATCATGATCATGCTCCTCCCCTCCATGTGAGCGGCCTGGTCGACTTTCGAAATGTCCGTGAGCTGCTGGACCAGCCTTGTGAGCAGCACCTCCCCTTTTTCCTTGTATGTGATCTCGCGCCCCTTGAACACCACCGTGGCCTTCACCTTGTGCCCATCGCCCAGGAAGCGGCGGGCGTGCCGCACCTTGAACTCGAAATCGTGCACATCGGTATTCGGGTGGAAACGGAGCTCTTTCAGCAGCGAGACGTGCTGGTGCTTCTTCTGGATCTTGTCCTTCTTCGCCAGC
>PMJR01000145.1:15088-15217 GCA_003158475.1 Ignavibacteriota bacterium
GGTGAGTCCTTTGCCTGCGATTTCATTTTTCAATTTGAGGATGACCTCCGCACGCGGCATGGGGCCGAGGTCGCCTTTCTTGTGCTGCCGGACGGCCACGGTATCCGCGCCCCGTTCCTTCTCGCCGAC
>PMJR01000024.1 GCA_003158475.1 Ignavibacteriota bacterium
CGTTTTGCAGTTGCCTTTCTCAAAATCATACCATTTATTGTACAACCATTAACCATCCGACGACGCCGCATGCTCATTGCTGTCATCTCCGATATCCACGGCAACCTCCAGGCCCTGCAGGAGGTATTAAGAAAAATCGAGGAGCTGAAAGCCGAGACGATTTATTGTCTCGGCGATACCGTCGGCTACGGCCCTTTTCCGAACGAGTGCGTGGACCTCGTCCGCAAGCACTGTAACGTTGTTCTGAAAGGAAACCACGACAGCGGGCTTGTGGGTGACACACCGCTCGACGATTTCAACCATTACGGCGTGAGTGCCATCCAGTGGTCAAGGACTGTCGTAACAAAAGAGAACTGCGACTATCTCCACACTCTGCCGTTTACCGCCGAACCCAACGGCCTCACGCTCGCCCATTCGTCCCCGATGAGACCGGATGCATGGAGCTATATTCTTACCATGAGGGCGGCACAGGAGAACTTCTCGGCATTCAACACAACACTCTGCTTCATCGGTCACACCCACGTCCCGATCATCATCAGTGAAGAGGGATCCATCAACAAGTACAAGGCGGGCGCCCGCCATCTTATCAACGTGGGGAGCGTCGGCCAGCCGCGTGATGGAAACCCGGATGCGGCATTCGGGCTTTTTGACTCCAGCACCGGGGACTACAGCCTGATCCGCGTGCAATACGAGGTTCAGAAAACAGCGCGTGCAATACGTGACGCCGGTCTTCCTGAGTTCCTCGCGCAACGACTATTCCAAGGAACGTAACAATTTACGCCGTTGACCTGTCGCTTAACATGCAAAAATCACCGTAAAGAATCAACCTGAAACACCTGCCTGGAACACAGGACAACTCCTTGTTTTAGGTCCGTTAAATTTGTATGTTTGTTCTGTCTTTTCGTCTGCAACCCGCAATCCGGATCTGGAGGGGTGGGTGAGTGGCCGAAACCAACGGTTTGCTAAACCGTCGTAGGGTGTAAAACTCTACCGAGAGTTCGAATCTCTCCCCCTCCGCTCCAATTCAAGGGCACCTTCGCCGGTGCCCTTCGTTTTTTGGGAAGCCACAATGGCAGTTGCATTCGATTCCTCGGGGGGGTACATTGCTGCGGAATTGATAAACACTCGTCCGATGCACGAAACAGAAAACCGGCTCGTTCACGAACTTATCGCGTATCTCAGGGCAGAGGGGGTGGAAATCAAAGGGGCCCGGGGAGTTGAAGGGCTGCGTGCCCCACCTCCTATCGCCAACGATGGCTACGGTTCAGCGCGCCCGCGCCGGGCGGACGTCGTCGGGTTCGACCCCGAGAAACGACGGGTGGTGTTCGGACTCGTGAGGCCCGACAGGAGGAGTCTGGACAGCGAGGAAGCCCTGGAGGAATACAACGTGTTCATGGATCACAACGCGGGGAATGGTGAAAGGGCTTCGGTGTTGTACGTGATATTGCCGCAGGACCTGCTGAACGAATTCACGTCGATCGTCACCCACTACCTGCACAGGGAATACTGGCACAGGGTGGTGGCGGTGGGATCTACTGGCGCGAGTCGGCAGAGCTGACGTGTATGATGAGCTCCTGCCCGGCGACAATCCTGTTGCGCGTGATGTCATTCCAGCTTTTGAGGTCGCGCGGCTCAACGTTGTGCGCCCTGGCTATCTCCCAGATCGTATCCCCCTTCTTCACCCTGTAGATCAGGACCTTCTCCCCGTTCGCCCCGGTCTTGCCCACTTGCACTGCTTGTGCGACGACCGGGGAAGAGACGCGCCCCTCGTCATGTATTGCCAGCTCCTGCCCGGNNGCCCCGGTCCTGCGCGATCTTTTCAAGCGTGTCCCCCTTCTTCACCGTGTAGCTCTTCGAGGCATCCCCCCCGTTTTCCTCTGCCGACGAGGTTTCGTGTTTCGGGGGAACGGTTGCCTGTTTCTGAGCGAAAGTCATCCCGTCGATCTTTTCATATCTCGCGGCTTCCTGCTTGTCCACCCAGATCGTCAGCTCGGCACCCGCTCGTATGGGTCGGCCATAAGGGATGTCGTTCCAGTTCCGGATATCGGCTGCCCGGCAGCCGTACCATTCGGCGAGGTGCCCGATCGTGTCCCCTTTTTTCACATTGTATGTCAGGCGTTTCTTGTCGTGCGTATCGGCAGGCGGGTGTACCCGTGCAAAAGAGAGCGCCCTGGCGATGCGCGCCTTCCCGCTGGCACGACGCGGCGAGGAGTCATCGCCTGACCTGAGCGATGGCACGGCCCTGGCGGAGCTTGCCACGAGGGCGGCGTAGCGGTCCGACCCGCGCGGGACAGGAATCGCAAGGCCTTTCCCTACCGAGAGTCTTCTCCCCGAAGTAAGATGATTCGTTTCCTGTATACTGGCCGGAGGTATCCCGTACTTCTTCGCAATACTGGCCAGGGTTTCCCCCTTGCGGATCGTATGGACGATCCAGTCTCGCTTCTTCTCGTCAGGGATTTTCGAGTACCGTTCTTTGAACATTTTCGCTGAACCGGCGGGGATACGAAGCTCGTATACCTTCAAACCTGGAGGAGTGCACCACTGCACAAGCTCCGGGTTCAGGAGTCTCATGTCGTCGGGGTCGGCGCCCGCACACTCTGCAAGTACGTCCAGATCGACGCAATCATCGACCCTGACCTTATCGAACGCCAGCGGCCTCTCGGGTATGATGCCCGTAAACCCGTACAAAGAGGGGTTCAAGGCAATCAGCGTTACGGCGATGTATTGGGGAACATAGTTCCTGGTCTCACGGGGGAGGTTCCTGCGCATCTCCCAGAAGTCGGTCGATCCGCTCCTTCGTATTCCCCTGTATACCCGGCCGGCGCCCGAATTGTAGGCGGCAAGGGCCAGGTACCAGTCGTTGAACTCCGCATGCAGGTCGCGCAGATGCCTTGCCGCGGCGCGCGTGGCCTTCTCAAAGTCCCGGCGCTCATCATACCAGAAATTTCCCGTGAGGCCGTACATCAGCCCCGTCCCTTTGACGAACTGCCACATCCCGACCGCTTTTCTCCAGGATCGGGCGACGGGATTTAGCCC
>PMJR01000123.1 GCA_003158475.1 Ignavibacteriota bacterium
GAAGCAGGCGCAACAGGATGCCGATCGGTATGAGTATCTGTACAACAACAAAGCCGTCGCAAAGCAACTTTATGATCACGCGATGATAACGTTGGAAAACTCACAAAATGCTTATAGATCCGCGGCAGAGTTATTGAAAAACGCGAATACCAATTTGACCTATTCTGTTATTTCGGCTCCCTTCGATGGAACGGTAGGATTCAGCCAGGTGAAACTCGGAGATTTGATGACGGTGGGCCAGACGATACTCATCACCATCTCGTCCGATGACCCGATGGGGGTCGACTTCCTGATCAACGAAAAACAGCTTTCCTATTTTGACGAGATTCAGAGAAGCAAGAAGCCGCCCGTTGATTCCCTATTCACCCTGATCCTCCCCAACAGCGACATGTACGCTTTCACGGGGACGATTGCCGTCATCGACCGGGCAGTCAATCCGCAGACAGGCTCTGTCAGAATCAGGCTTCACTTTCCCAATCCGAAATCGTATCTGCGGGCGGGGATGAGCTGCGTCGTGAGAGTCCATAACCAGGATCCGGCCCCGCAGCTTATCATTCCGAACAAAGCCGTCGTTGAAGAGATGGGAGAGTACTTTGTCTACGTGGCAAAAGATACCGTGCCCCCGGGATCCGGAGATACGACAAAAGAACGCTCTGCAGCCGGGCAGACCAGCGGGTCGTACGCCTTTCAAAAGAAAGTTCAGCTCGGCGCGACGCTCGGGCCGAACGTGATTGTAAAGAACGGCGTCAACGAGGGGGAGAGAATAGTCGCTGACGGAGTCCAATCGTTGCATAACGGCTCTCCAATAGCGCCGTCGGAGAACCGGAACGCTCCCCGCGCGGACAAAACAGATAAATGAGTCATGATCGCTAACACCTTTATCAAGAGACCGGTCACAGCGATCGTCATCTCCATTGTTTTGGTGATTACCGGCGTCATTTGCACGCTTAACCTCCCCGTGGAGCAATACCCGCAGATCACCCCGCCGGTTGTTCAGGTGAACGGACAGTTCACCGGGGCTGATGCCCTGACAGTCGAGCAAACCGTCGCCACGCCGATCGAACAGCAGGTCAACGGCACCCCGGGGATGGAATACATGCAGAGCAATAATACCAACAACGGCCTGATGTCGATGAACGTGACGTTCGGCATCGGCACCGATATCGACATTGCCACGCTTGATGTTCAGAACCGCGTGAGCATTGCCACGCCGTTGCTCCCGGCGGCGGTGAGCCGCCTCGGCCTCACCGTGCGGGCCCTGAACCCCAGCATCCTGATGATGGTGACCATCTACGCGCCGGAAGGCACCCACGACATCACGTTCCTCGACAACTATACGAACATATTCGTGCAGGATGCTCTGCTCCGTGTGCCGGGCGTCGGGAGCATCAGCAGATACACCGACGATTTCAGCATGCGTGTCTGGATGGACCCGGAAAAAATGGCGGCCTACAGTCTTACTCCTCTGGATGTCATTTCCGCGCTGAACGCACAGAACGTTCAGGTGGCGGCGGGTTCGGCGGGCGTACCCCCTCAGCTGAAGACGCAGACGTTTGAACTGGGCATTCTCGTCAACGGCCGGTTGAGCAAGGTGTCGGATTTTGAAAATGTCATCGTGAAGACGAATCCGTCTTCCGGCGAGCTTTTGTATCTGAAGGACGTGGCACGGGTGGAGCTCGGCAAATTCACTTTCTCCAGCAATTCATTTGTCGACGGCAAACGGGCTTCCTGCCTCCTCGTGTACCAGGCGCCCGGAAGCAACGCCCTGGAAACGGCCAACGGAATCTACACGGTCCTTGCGCAGCTGAAAAAGTCCTTTCCTACCGACGTTGATTATGAAGTCCCCTTCGAGTCGGTGACTGTCGTCAAGGTCTCCATGAACGACGTCGTCGGCACGCTATTGAAAGCGCTGGCTCTCGTCGCAGTGGTTGTGTTCCTGTTTCTCCAGAGCTTTCGCTCCACCCTCATCCCTGTCCTCGCCATCCCCGTTTCCATCCTGGGGACGTTCTGCTTTTTCATCCCGCTGGGCTTCACGATCAACACCCTCACCATGTTCGGGTTCGTGCTGGCCATCGGCATCGTTGTGGATGACGCCATCATTGTTGTGGAGGCGGTGCAGCATTATATCGACGAGAAACACATGTCCGCCAAAGAGGCCACCTATCAGGCCATGAAGGACATTTCGGCGCCCGTTGTCGCCATCGCGCTCATCCTTGCGGCGGTGTTCGTCCCGGTGGGATTCATACCGGGGATCGTGGGCCGGCTCTACCAGCAATTTGCAATCACCATCGCCATCTCGGTAATGCTTTCTGCGTTCATTGCGCTCTCTCTCACCCCGGCGCTCTGTACGCTCCTGTTGAAGCCGTCGCACAACGACAAAACGTCCGGATGGGGGGGCCGCTTCTTTTCACGCTTCAACGGCTGGTTCGAAAAGCTGACAGACAGGTACTCCGAGGGCGTAAACCGCAGCATCAAAGCATCACGGTATGTCGTCATTTTGCTCGTGTGCATTTGCATCGGCGCCCTGTTCATGTTTGAGAACAAAGCCACCGGTTTTATCCCGTCCGAGGACGACGGCAATCTCTACGTAACGTTCCAATTGCCCCCCGCCTCGTCGACGGCCCAGTCTGTCGCGGTCATGACCCGACTCATGGGGGTGATAGGATCGACCCCGGGAGTCGGTCACTACGCAGCCCTGTCCGGCCTGAATGTCGTCACCAACGCGACGAACTCGAATTGCGGCACGATCTATTGCCAGCTCAAACCCTGGGATGACCGATCCGCCTCGAGTGAACAGGTCCCCGGCATCATGCGCGTCATGGAGAAGCGCATTGCCGATGCCGGCCTGAAGAATGCGAGCGTTCAGGTCATTCAACCGTCGCCCATCCCCGGCGTCGGATCGATCGTCGGCTTCAGTTTCCAGATAGAGCAGCGAAATACCAACGATGATGTTCACGCATTCGAACGGGTTGTCAACAGATTCGTCAGCGAGGCAAACAGTACTCCCGCGATCTCCAACGCGTACAGCTTTTTTTCCGCCCATACGCCGAACTACAATCTCACGGTAAACCGGGACAAATGTGAAAAACTGGGAGTCAACATNNAGGCGGACACGATGTCCCGCGAGATGGTGTCAAACATGGACAAGTACTTCGTGCGAAACCAGGCGGGCGCAATGGTGCCGCTCGGGACGTTGATCACGTACCAGCCGACGGAAGCCGCCCCGCTGATATCGCATTTCAATATTTTCCGGTCCGCCGAGATCGACGGGGGGTCCTCCGCCGGATACAGCAGCACGCAGACGCTGAACGCCCTGAAGACGGTCGCTGCGAAAGTGCTCCCCGAAGGATACGACTATGAGTATTCGGGACTGAGCTATGAGGAAATCAAAGAAGGGTCGACGACCGTTTATATCTTCGTCTTTTCGATAACATTCGTATTTCTCTTTCTCGCAGCGTTGTACGAAAGCTGGTCCGTCCCTTTCTCGGTATTGCTTGCGGTCCCCATCGGGGCGTTCGGTGCCATATTCACGCTGACGCTCCTCCCGGGCATCTCGAATAACGTCTACGCGCAGATAGGGTTGATCACGCTGATAGGGCTGGCCGCCAAGAACGCCATCCTGATCGTGGAATTTGCAAAGGTCCGCGTCGATCGGGGAGAAGAGCTCATAACGTCCACCATGGAAGCGGTCCGGCTGCGTCTGCGGCCTATCGTCATGACCTCCCTTGCATTCATCCTGGGCGTTCTTCCTCTGGTGTTTGCCACGGGGGCGGGCGCAATCGCCCGCAGAACGATAGGGTTTACCGTCCTCGGCGGCATGCTGGCCGCCACGACACTTGCCATCTTCATCGTGCCGGTTCTGTTCGTTGTCATCACGCGCGTGTCGTACGGCCAGAAGAAGCTCGCCTCTCTGCAGGCTCATCATGAAGAACTGATGGAAAAGGCCCGGAAAGTCGAACAACAGAACATCGATCCGGAACTCGAATACGATTTGCTGAAATCCCGTGAGCTTACCCCCCCCCTCCAGGAATGATCGCTAATACATTTATCAAAAGGCCGGTCACCGCTATCGTTATCTCCGTTGTGTTAATGATATCGGGAGTCTTATGTATAGCAAACCTGGCCGTCGATCAATATCCGAACATCACGCCGCCGGCAGTATCGGTATCCGGCCAGTATACCGGAGCTGATGCCCAGACGGTGGAACAGACCGTCGCCACCCCCATTGAAGAGCAGGTTAACGGCACTCCGGGAATGGAATACATGCAAAGCACCAATACGAACACCGGAAATGTGAGCATCAATGTGACGTTCAAGGTCGGTACCAACGTTCACATCGCCGCATTGAACGTCCAGAACCGCGTAGGGATCGCCACCCCGCTGCTCCCCTCGGTGGTGAGCCGGCTCGGCCTCACGGTGCGCGCGCGCAACCCCAGCATGCTGATGCAGATAGCCATCTTCAGCCCAAATGGGACGCATAACATTACATTCCTCGATAACTATACAAATATCTTCATCGAGGATGCCCTGCTTCGCGTGCCCGGGGTAGGCGACGTCAATACCCGTACGGACAACTTCAGCATGCGCATCTGGATGAACCCGGAGAAAATGGCGTCGCACAGCCTGATTCCCCAGGATATCATCGCCGCGTTGAACGCGCAGAACGTGCAGGTCGCGGCGGGCTCGGCGGGGGCCCCGCCCCAACAGGATTCCCAGACGCTCGAACTGGGCATCCTTGTCAACGGCCGGCTGAGAACCGTTTCCGACTTCGAAAAAGTCGTCGTAAAGACCATTCCCTCCACGGGCGATCTCGTCTATCTCAGGGACGTGGCAAGGGTGGAACTGGGCAAGTTTACTTTTTCAAGCAACTCATTTGTTGACGGCAAACGGGCCTCCATCCTCTTTATCTACCAATCGCCGGGGGGGAACGCGCTGGAGACCGCAAACAACGTCTACGCGACGCTCGAGCAACTGAAAAAGTCATTCCCGACCGACGTTGATTATGCCGTCCCTTTCGAGTCGATTACAATCATCAAAGTCTCCATGCTGGATGTCCTCGGGACGCTGCTGAAGGCCCTGGGCCTCGTCGCGATCGTGGTCTTTCTGTTCCTTCAAAACCTCCGCTCCACGATCATCCCGATTCTCGCCATTCCGGTTTCCATCCTCGGCACATTCTGTTCTTTCATTCCGCTGGGATTCACAATCAACACGCTCACCATGTTCGGCTTCGTGCTGGCCATCGGCATCGTTGTGGATGATGCCATTATCGTGGTGGAGGCGGTCCAGCATAATATAGACGAGCACGGGCTTTCCGCCAAAGAAGCCACGTACAGGGCGATGAAGGACATTTCAGCGCCGGTGGTAGCCATCGCGCTCATACTGGCCGCCGTATTTGTCCCGGTGGGGTTCATACCGGGCATCGTGGGGCGTCTGTACCAGCAGTTTGCCATCACCATTGCCATATCGGTAATCCTCTCCGCGTTCGTTGCATTGTCATTGACGCCGGCGCTGTGCACCCTCCTCCTGAAACCATCACGTATAAGCAAGGAATCCAGGTGGCTGGGAAAATTCTTTTATCGTTTTAATACCTGGTTTGGAACGCTGACAGGCACTTATGTCCGTGTCGTCAATCGAAGCATCAGGGGGTCGAAATACATCGTCATTTTGCTTGTCTGCATCTGTGCCGGCGCCGTTTTCCTGTTCAAGAGCAAGCCGTCCGGGTTTATTCCGACGGAGGACGACGGGCGCCTCTACGTTACGTATCAATTGCTCGAAGGGTCTTCGACAACACAGTCCGTTGAAGTCATCACGAAGCTCATGCAGATCGTTGGATCGACGCCGGGGGTGAACCACTATTCTGCTCTTTCGGGACTGAACATACTGAACGCTGGCACGACGTCCAATTCCGGCACCATTTTTTGCATGCTCAAGCCCTGGGAACAAAGGACAAAGCCGGAGGAGCAAATACCAGGTATCATGGATGTGCTGAGAAAACGCATCGCCGCCGCCGGCATAAACAGCGCCAACATTGTCGTCATCCCCCCTCCTCCGATCCGCGGCATAGGGCAGGCCGCCGGATTCAGCATGCAGATCGAGCAGGGGAGTACGAGCGATGATGTGCATGCATTCGAGCGGGTCGTAAAGAGATTCGTCGCCGAGGCGCACAAAAATCCGGCAATCGCAACCGCCTTCAGTTATTACGGCGCCCACACCCCCAGCTATGAGCTTACGCTTGATCGGGAAAAATGTGAGAAGCTGGGGGTCAATATCGCAGACATCTTCACTACAATGCAGGCGTACATGGGGAGCTTGTTCGTGAACAACTTTACGCTGTATGACCGTACGTACCATGTGGTCGTGCAGGCGGACACGACGTTCCGCGCTCTGATATCGGACATGGACAGGTATTACGTGCGCAACCAGGCTGGAACAATGCTGCCGCTGAGCACGCTGATCAGCTACAAGGCGACAGAAGCGCCGCCGCTGGTAACGCACTTCAATATTTTCCGCTCTGCGGAGGTGGATGGCTCCACCCCGCCGGGATACAGTACCGGAGAAGGAATAGAAGCGCTGAGAGAGACAGCGGACAGGGTATTACCCCGGGGATATACCTATGAATTCTCAGGATTGAGCTATGAGGAAATAAAGGCAGGATCGACCACAGTGTATATTTTTATCTTTTCCATCACATTTGTGTTTCTCTTTCTGGCCGCACTCTACGAAAGCTGGTCCGTCCCCTTTACGGTAATGCTTCCCGTGCCGATAAGTGCGTTCGGCGCCATCCTCATGCTCATCTGCCTGCCGCGGCTCACAAACAATGTCTACGCGCAGATAGGACTCATAACGCTGATAGGCCTTTCCGCCAAGAACGCCATTCTCATCGTGGAGTTCGCGAAAGTGCGGGTCGACCGCGGCGAGGAACTGATTCAATCCACCCTGGAGGCCGTCAAGCTGCGGCTGCGGCCGATCACAATGACGTCTCTGGCCTTCATCCTGGGCGTCCTTCCCCTTGCATTCGCGACCGGGGCCGGGGCAGTTGCCCGGAATACCATTGGGTTTACCGTTCTCGGTGGCATGCTGGCGGCCTCTACGCTCGCCATACTGATCGTACCGGTGCTGTTCGTGATAGTGACACGCCTCTCGTACGGCAAAAAGCATCTCGCGTATCTCCGGGCCCACCATGAAGAGTTGATGGAACGGGCGAAGAAAGTGGAGCAACAGAATATCGATCCCGAGCTGGAGTATGAGATGACGCACCAAAACGACCGCAATCAGACCGGGAGTCAGGATCCCGGCAACTAGCCCCTCCCCAAATCTTCTGGTCGATTCTACTTGACAGCCCACTCGCTTTCTTCCCGTTCGCATCAACTCACTTCAAGACTTCACCTTCGGGATTAGAGATTGCCTGGATCACACGAGTGGCCTTGGAGGCCGTGTGCTGTCAAGCTTGAGCGATTGGTGAGAACACGCGCGGTAGACTATTTCTTAACAACGCATTTAAATGATTCAGGATACTTCGCCAGATACTCCATTTCTTCATCTTTGAGTACAATGTTTATTCCCCATCCTTTAAAGAACGTGAAAGCCTTTGAAATGAATTCCTTATTGATACTTGTCGAATAATTCACAAGGTACTGATTCACTGCTCCTTCATGATTACAATCGAGATCGAGTACTTTCGCCGCATCGGAACAATCGAAACCCAAACCCTTAAAATCGACGACCTTCGTTATTGGTTCATATGGCGGTTGTTTTAGGAATATCTTTTGTTCACCGACAATGGTGGGCGTTTCAAAAACCTTGAAGTATATCCTCAGATTGGTAATATCGTACACGATGCTCCATTTCGTACCCAGTCCTTGACTCACCGCATGTAATGCACGAAACGCATAGTCAACAGTTGAATCATGAGCTGCCGAATCAGGATTATTAGTTTGACGTGCGGCTGTACAAAAATTATAAAGCGAACGATTGGACTGAATGTCGCCATTATTGTTGTAACAGCTCATCGATTCTTCATACGTACTATTCGCCAGAACTCGAACAGGAAGATCCTGCCCCGCATGACATATCATCTTGCCGTCGAGAAACTCTATCGCTGCAGCATGGCCAAATCGGTCACAGATTAAGAAGTGAAATGTCGAACCAGCGTCGACAATTCTCAATAATGTATCGCTGCTCATGACTTCTTCGACTGTCGAGTAGTTATCCAATTGAAACTGAATCCATTGACAGGCTCCTATTGCATAACGGTTATCCTTGGAAGGATATACTGTTTTGTCCAATGTCATGTGTTCCACGACGAGTCCGCTTTCGTTCATGCCGCCATAGGGCAAATCTCTCCCTACCTGATTGAACGTGATACTTCCGAATTTTGAGATCCATTTGACCGGCTTCTCTGAAGGATCGACGAGTGCCACTTTCTCAAGATTCCTGGGATTAACCATGACCAGCCCCGTTCCGGTTATCCAGTCAAGATTACGCCCGAAAACCAGGCTGTTGCCATTATGCGAAACAAATGTTGTGCATGGATACGCCAGAGGCGAAGAGAATATCATTACGACAACCAAAGACAGAATAATGACAGATTTTTGCTCCATTGTAAGCCTCTCTCCACCAATCCTTTGGCAAACTAGGTAAAATTCGAGTTAAGGTCAGAGCCCATGATTACTACGATTATCCATGGCGAAATGTTTCTTGAGCATGGACTTCACGTTTCCAACGGCCTTCTCATCGAAAAGCCCTTCAATGTGAAGGGCTTCCGTTTGTGAGCGTGGGTGGGCTCGAACCACCGACCCTCTGCTTAAAAGGGAGAGGGGGTTCTGAAATTGAGCAGTCAATCCTGTTGAGATGAAGAGGCGGTCGCCTCCCTAATCTCCAAGAGATTCCGTTGGGCCAAGGATCTTGTCGAGGTCGGCGATAAGCCTTGGCAGATCGTGAGAAATGGTCTCCCACACAGTGTCAAGGTTCACATCGAAATAGCCATGGATGAGTCGATTTCGCACGCCGACCATCTCATCTCAGGGTATCGTGAGGCTGCCTTTCCTGGCAGCCGGGCTTACCGGCTTGCTGCTTCGCCTATGATCTCCAGATCTCTCAGGCTTGCAAGGACGAGCATGCGATCATGATCGAGATCTGCACGACTTTTCCCGGCCGCGAACCGGAGAGCCTCGGCTGCTGCGTCTCTTATGTGTCGGAGCCGGATAAGGTCAGCCTGGTCCATGGATGACGTAGGCCTCGTCGACCACAGCGTCTCTGAAGTATTTGCTCAGGTCCTGAGGAGTGCGAAGGTCGACTCTTCTACCTCCCAAGATTGTAGAGAGCTCGCGCTCGAGCCGGGCAAGTCCGAAGAAGCCTACGGCCGCCCCCAGCTCGAACTCAACCAGCACATCTACGTCGCTCTCAGGCCGGAAATCCGGACGCAATACCGAACCGAAAAGCGCAAGCTGACGAATTCTGTGCCGTGTGCAGAATTCGACTATTCGTTCATTGCTGATTTCAATCGCTGGCGTCACTTGCGAACCTCCGGTCCTTCCATAAGATAGGGCAGGCTTGTCACAGAATCAAACTGCTTGGCGGCAGCTTCACAAAACAGAACTGGAACAGCATGAATGGCGATTTGAGAAGTAAAGGCACGATTCCTCGGGGTCCATCGAGGGGGACGAACGGCGACCCCCAATCAGAGCCGTCATCACAAGGAACATTGATGACAAGTGTTGCCATTGATCCCAACAGTCAATTCTGTCCCTCACACCTGCGCAATTATCTGTAATTTCATCCCTCATCTCGGCACTTCCCTAACGCGCGTTGACTCACGCCGGTAAGGGAGGTATCTTGTTTAATGCTCTTTCGGGTTTCTTCCTGCGGTGTGGAAGGGGCCCGTTATTTTTAGGTGGCCTTCAAGACGATTTTGATCTCCTTCGATGGGCCCAACCGGATCAGCAACTATATTCTGTTTCATTAGGTCTAACTTCTGTCCAGGAAGTACTATGATAACAAGAAATGGCCAACGGCTTTTTTCATCCGCGGTATCTCTTTCTGTAAAACAGAAACAGCTCCCTGACGACCTTACGATTACACGTTGGCACACTCGGGCTCGAGGCATACGGGCAACCAGTAACGGGACTTCATTAGAGGTCCGGGAAGGACATCTATGATCATGCACAGTACAAAACTTTCATTTCATGTGATTCTTTGCGCCGTTGCAATCCATGCCCCAGTCTTCGCTCAAAGCTCACTCGATTCATTGCTTACCACATTACCGGACACGTGCAAATCGCTGATGCACCAGCGCGGGTGGCCGAGTCTCTCTATTGCCGTTGTCCTTGATCAGAAGATACTGTTTTCTCGGGCATTTGGTTATTCCGACGTCGACAGGAAGATACCTGCGACGCCAAAGACGATCTATCGGGTTGGTTCAATAACGAAGCTCTTTGCCGCAACTATGCTCATGCAGCTCGCTGAACGGGGGATTGTACACCTGGACGATCCCGTGATCAGGTATATTCCTTCGTATAAACCGGTATATCCGGCGAACAGTGGCCCGACGACATTGCGTCAGCTGGCAACACACACGTCAGGACTGCACGTAGATGCTGCCCAGGGCTTCTGGCATTACTTATCGAATTTCGAATGGGTCGTTGCGAAAGGAAAAGAGAACATTGTTTGGGGTGTGACAAAGAGCGATCTGGTGTCAACACTGGACAGCGTGGAGATAGAGTACACGCCCGGTACGTACCCTCATTATTCGAATTTCGGCTATCAACTCCTCGGCATTGCACTCGAGGGCGTGGCGCATGAGCCATTTGAGAAATACATTAAAGCCAACATACTTGATCCCCTCGAAATGAAGGACTCGGATTTTAGACTCAATGATGAACAACAAACTCGGTTTGCGGTAGGCTATACCTATTTGGAGCCCGATTTTCAACGTCATCTTGCTCCCGACTGGGATCTAACCCTTCTCAAATATTCAGGCGGTCTCTACTCAACTCCAGAAGATATCGCTCGTTTTATTTCTCTCCAATTTCGAGATGGCGTTAGCGGTGATTCTAAAATTCTGAGTGGTGACGGACTGAGGTTTATGCGTACGCCGCAGACATTGTGCAGTCCTCAATCCGGCGATACGTATGGGATAGGATGGGCAATGTATGAATATGAAGGTCGTCCGATCATTGCGCATGCGGGCGGACATTGGGGCTTTTCCGCCAAAGTGGAGGTGTTGCGCGACCTGAAACTCGGCGTTGTTATCATGACGAACTGCAACTACCCGCAGGGCAATCTCGGCCCGGAAAAAGATCTCACAAGAATCATCATTGATCAGTTCGTTCCAATCCTGGACAGGAAGAAGACTGAACTAGTTTTCGATCCCCGGAAACTGGATCTTCACGCGTACGCTGGTCGATACGTACTTCCCGGGAATTATGCTCACGCGGATGTCTCTGTCAAAAACGATACGCTGTATTTTTCATTGATAGAGAACCCACAGTTTTACGCAGCCATCCTGCCTGCAGGCGTGAATCAGTTCTGCTTTGCCTTTGATTCCGGAAGACATCCCATGGTCCGATTTGACACGGATGAATCCGGTAGGGTCGTCACCCTTGAATTCCTGGACTTTCGCTTCAAGAGAAAGTGAGGACGAGCCGGGTTGAAGGCAGCTTTGCCGGCGATCACTCTTACTGGCCTTCGGAAGGCAAGGGCGAATTCTGTCGGCTATGGCGTCTCTTTTAAAGGCTCCCGTTCATCCTACACCTACACCTACACCAGCAGTTCTGTCGAGTGTCCAACGGACTTCGCGTGTTCAATGGACTTCACACCGAAAAGCCCTTCATATTGAAGGGCTTCCGTTTGTGAGCGTGGGTGGGCTCGAACCACCGACCCATTGCTTAAAAGGCACTCATCCCCTCCCTCGGCAGGAGGCGGAATACCCGCGCCGAGTATGCAAATCTTCTCCGCTCTCCGATGAAATTCATAAGTATGCAGGTCTTCCCTGCTTTGGCTGCATATCGCTGCATCATGTCGACTTGCGATACTACATCCGGTGAATCGTCCCTCGAGGTTAGTCCGTTAACCACGACAAACCATTCCGCTCTTTTAGAAACTTGTATGCCGAGTGAGTCCGAGAGGAAAGTCTCATCCAACAAACGGTATCCCCTGTTGACCCCGATCAGCCCCCAATATGCGGATGGATAGCCCGCGATGCAGACAGTCGAACCCTGTGGAATCTCCTCCGCGATTTTCGCGGTAAATGTCCCGTAATCCGTCTCATGGCGGAGTGCCCAATGAAACTCGTAGTTGAAGAACAGGAAGTACGCCACAAAGTTGCAAAGTACCGCGATCATAGCGACGAGCGCGCCAACACGAATTGGGTGCTTGTCCCGGGAGTATCGTTCAAGAAACCCCGCACATGCAATCGAAAGAAATGGGAGGCAGTAAACATGGTATGGGATCTCGAACGAGAGGGCCACAACAACCGTCGAGATTGTTGCGCCGAGCGCCAGCAGCAAGGGGAGTCTTGATGAACCATGAGATACACGCGTCCAGGAATTGAGCAGCCCTGCCGGAATCAGGAGGCCGAAAAGCGGCAGGGTGCGATAGCGTTCCGCAAATGAGATCATTGAGGCGGGGAACGGGCGGGACTTCCGCTCCATTTGAAATCTGACTTGAGTCCAGAAGTCGGTGTGATTTCCCGCAAAGAGGAACCAGACGGCTACGGCAATCACAACCGGGAGAGTGATCCAGAAGAGTGTGCCGGTTCTTGGTTTCTTCGTTCCTCGAAGTCCGACAAATACATGACACCCGGCGGTTGCAGGGCCGATCAGGCCGAGCGGATGGGTCAGAACGGCCAGACCGAACAGTACGATTCCTCCGGCAAGCGGCAATGCCTTTCCGTTCACGGAAGATGTGGCATATGCAACGAGCCCCAGAATCGTGAGGAGCACGCACAGGCCGTCCATCCTTGCGAATTTCACATACGTGACGAAATTCGGGTTGAGAGCCAGGAGCACGAGGCAGGTCCGGGTTGCCCAGGTGGACAGATCCAGCCGCCGTGCCAGCATGAATGTTGCCCATAGCACGAGAAGCCCGACCAGCATAGAGACGATTCGGAGCGGGAGGATATCATAGCCGAACAAGCCGATCACTGGCGCCATGCAATAGAACCAGGCCGGGGGTTGCCAGTAGGAACCTGATTCCATTCCGGCAACCAGTGTCGTAGAGGGATGTCCGCCGAGCAGCACGTTGTGTGCGGTGTCAGCGAATATTGCCTCATCCGGCGAGAAGAGCGGCCATGAAAGCAGAAGCGACATCGACAGAACAAGGTACGCGACAGACACCCCTGCGATAAATAGACGATCCTGCCTGGTTAGGCGATTTACTTTTCTCAACTATTTCCCGTTTCCTGAAAGACAAAACGGCTCTGTTCCCGGGATCGAATTTGCTTTGTCGATCTCATTCTGAAAATCCGGACGCAAGACCGAACCGAAAAGCACAAGTTGGCGAATTCTGTGCCGAATGCAGAATTCGACTATTCGTTCATTTCTGATTTCAACCGCCGGCGTCACTTGCGAACCTCCGGTCCTTCCATAAGATAGGGCAGGCTTACTACAGACACAAACGGCTTGGCGGCAGCCTGACAAAACAGAGCTGGAACAGAATGAATGGGGATTGGAGTAGGGGAGGCACGATTCCTCGGGGTCCATCGAGGAAGGCGGATGGCGGTCTCAGCGAACCCTGAGACCTGTCACAATGATCTCTCTCCCCTCTCGACTCCTCAGGGGTTGAAGAGGAGACCGGTTCCCAGTCGAATCCTCGAAGAGTGCATTTGTCCGAACCCCTCTGCATTAGTCTGGTTGAGACCGAAGGCATAGCGCGCTTCAAACAATAGCGAGAAGCCGTGAACGAGATGCAGCGAGGTTCCGCCGCCGAAGTGCAGCGCCACATCATAGCGTGCATAAAAGGGCGGGGGTGGCCCTGCCGCAAATCCGAAATCCCACCGTTCCGCCAGTTTGTATGCAACAGACGGGCCGGTAAAGACAAAAAGAGAGAATGGCCCTTCGTCCGTTCCGACTCCGACGTATACAGGGAGCTCGAGGTAGTCCGCCCGTGCCGAGATTTCGAACACCCACGGGTCGATTGTTTCGCGCACTTCGGCGTTCATCCGGATGAATGAAGGCGCGAATTCGAAGAACCAGTGTCCTTCCAGTGGAAGCCGGAGAATGCCCCCGATAGCGGCGCTGGTCTTCCAGGGCACTGAATAGACAATGTTTCCCAAATCCGAGACGAGGGGTTTTGACCAAACGACATCTCCCGTAAATCCCCAGAGGACTCGGTCCTGAGAGCGTGCGGTGGAAATGTTGCCGACGAGCAAGACCAGTAGCAGAACGCGTTTCATTGTATGTTCATACCGAACGAGAATGTATCCAGCACATGCCGCTGGGGGCTGAAGAAAAGAATCCCAACATCATGCAGTAAAATCGCCGAGTACTCAGCATTCAGGACGACGGGGAGTGGGACGCCAAGGCGTGCAAGCGGCATCGCGAGTCCGGCACCATATCTGAAGGCCGCTTTACCTTCTTCGCCGTAGATATTTGTCAAGTTTTGAACGACAAGACCGCCGCGGAGTGAAAGAATCTCCACCAGCACGATCTCCACCCCGCTCCTCCACGATGAGTTCCCACCCTGTCCGCCGGGGGTAGAATTGAGGACGTTGGTGTACTCAAGTGTCCACGTTGCAGCGACCGGACAATGTTCGGCGGCCTCCCCGGCCTTCAGGCGGGCTGTCGCTGCAATCCCGACGTGGAGGTACTGCGGGAGCGCGTCTGAGCTTGTCTGAGATTCCCCGGAGAACTTGTACCCGACCTTTGTACCAATGTTTCGGAAGGCAACGCCGAACGTGATACGGTCCTCCACCTCCCCCGCGGGGAGAAGCGGAGGAGCATTCAGGAGAACGCCGAGGTCGAACAGCCAGGCGGGCGTCACTTCAGGTACCGGCGGTGCGGTCGGAGGGCCGCTCCAATGCACAACCTCATTCACCGGGCTATAGTACCTCGCCGCAATCCCCGCTTCGCACCAGGCGGCGATCTTGCGCCCGTATCCGAGCACGACGTCGTGGGAGTAAACCCTTTCCGTGCCATTTCCGGTCAAATCCATGGAGGTGAGCTGGAATTCACCCATGTTGAAGCGGTCGTACCTGGCGCTGAAGACGCCGACGGGCGTTATTGCGAATGCGCTCCAACCGAAGAAAAACATGTCAGCGGTGATCTGGGTCCAATTCAGGGGACGTTCGCCGTAAGAAACCCCGGCCCCTTCCAGCGAGGCAAGCCCTGCGGGATTGTACATCAACGCGGCCGGATTCGACCGCAGTGCAACAAGCGATTCCCCCATCCCAACCCCGCGGGGATCGGTTGGCACATCAAAGGGCGATTGATATGCGGCTACCTGCGCCCAGCCCGCCTGAGCGGAGAGCAACGTGGCGGCAACAAACAAGACGGCACAAGTGCGCTTGTTCCTCACGCTCCGTGTGAAGGATGGGATGATGCGAGTTCCGGCCTGTGATTGTAACACAGCAATAGCCCAATAGGTCGGCGTTGCGAGGGAGAGAGAAGTGGGGCACGGCCTGCAATCCCTTGGAGAGCAAGGTTTTGCATTCGTGAGCGTGGGTGGGCTCGAACCACCGACCCTCTGCTTAAAAGGCAGATGCTCTACCCCTGAGCTACACGCCCGCGTTGCTGCCGGAGAGGCAGCTCGTTTTTCTCGTTTTTAAGATACGACTTTGCGCAACAAAAGACAACGAACCGTTTGTCAGATCCGGCCGCTGATCCTCTTCAATTCTCTCTCCACCAGTCCCGGATCGTCGTCGAGGAAATGCCTGGAGAGTCGCCGGGCACGACGCAGTTCGTTTTCATCGATGTCGGCGACGATCAGGTCCTCGTCGAAGAGCTTCGCTGACGCCAGGCAGGACCCGTCCGGACCCACGATCTCGGATCCACCCCAGAAATTGACGCCGTCTTCAAAACCGACACGGTTGCAAAACGCGACGAACACTGAGAGGAGCCTCGCGTATGTCCTGTGATTCTCGGCGTTGACAGTGGCAATCGGCGGCCTCTCCTCCCTTCCCGAAATCCGCGTTGGGCTCGCTACGAGCGTGAGTATCACTCCCGCGCCGTCCTGTGCGAGCAGGTACGGGAGGGGAAGGTGCCAGAGATCCTCACAGATGAGAACGCCAAACCTCCCGTGCTTCGAATCCCACGCGCGTACTTCCGTTCCGCTGCTGAAATACCGGTTCTCTTCGAACATGCCGTACGTCGGCGGATACGTCTTCCGGTGGACCGAACGCACCTCTCCCCCTTCGAAAAGAAAAGCGGCGTTGTAGAGCCCGAACGACGGCCCCTCTTCGACTCCGCCGGCCAGTATGGAAATCGTTTTCCCTTTCTCGACCAAAGGAGAGACCGCGCGTGGATCCCTGCGAAGGTTCAGTGCGAGGTCCCAGTTCATGTCCTTGATCGAATACCCCGTAAGGCTGAGTTCGGGGAAAACGACAAGCTGCGCACCGGCGGCTGCGGCTTTGTCGGCAAGCGCCATATGCTTCCCGACGTTTGCCTGCATATCACCGAGCACGGGGTCGATCTGCGCGAGCGCGAGGCGGAATTTCATGCGGTGTTCCGGGGGGATGAGGGACGACTCATGGACCTGAAAGATCGAGCATCCTGATGTCCTTGATATACGGGACGGTCTTGTCTGTCTTCATTTCCTTGAGCTGCAAGAGCTTCTTTTCAATGCGGGCGAGGTTATCGCGTATGATCGTGAGGTACGTCGTCATCTGGTCGGCGCCGTGGGCGACAGCGAGCCCCTCGACGGTCGTGCGAATCTCGTCGAGCGGCTTTCGTATTTCCTGTGCGATGTTTGGCACCATCCCCTGGATCGTCTCCAGGCGCTGTTGGGAGATCTCCAGGGAGGTGAGCTGGTCACGAAGTTTTTTCCTTTCGATGACGTTCAGGACGGTTTTAGGGAGGACGGGTGTCGAAATCTCGTCCTTCACAAGATAGTCTTCCACTCCCAGCTTCAGGACCTGCACTGCGAGGTCAAAGTCCTTGTTGACGGTGAGAAAGACCACCGGGATCGTGATTCCCCGGGCGTGGATCGTCCTTGTGGTCTCCAGACCGTTCTGGCCTGGGAGGAAGTAATCCATCAGGATAATGTCGAATTGCGCACCCGAGGCCAGTTCTTCGAGGGCGGCACTGCCGCTTTCGCGCCACACAATCTCAAATTGCCCCTTCTCGTACTTCCTCAGGAAGACCTCCACGAGGTTCGCAAAGTCGCGGTTGTCCTCCACGAGCAGTATTCGAACACGACGAGGATTCGTCATCGGATCAGTCCGGAATGGTGAAATAAAACTTCGTCCCCTCTCCCACGACAGAATCCAGCCAGATGCGGCCTCCGTGCTTCTCCACTATCTTCCTGACGATTGTGAGCCCCGCACCGGTCCCCCGGAAATCTTCTGTTCGATGGAGCCTTTGGAAAATGACAAATATCTTGTCGTACTGTTGCCGTTCGATGCCGATACCGTTGTCCTGCACGGATATCGTACAGCCGCCTTCGGCGCGAATCACTTCGATATCCACCCGCGGGGCCGCGCTCCGGTTGAACTTGATCGCATTGGCAATCAAATTCCTGAACACCATCCCGAGCTGGATCCGGTTGTAGCGCACCGTCGGGAGGTCTTCCGGAACGTTAACCGTTGCGTGGGTCTCGTGGAGGGTGAATTCGATATCGTGCAATACCTCGTGGACCACCTCGCGGAGCGGGAGCGATTCCTCCGTCTCCGAAACCTTCCCCAGCCGCGAAAGGGTCAGCAGGTCGTCGATGAGCCCCTTCATCCGCTTCCCGGACTGAACGATGGAGGTCAGGTATCCCCTCCCCTCTTCGTCGATCAAGTCCCGGTAGTCGCCGAGTACGATCTTGCTGTACCCCTCGATGGTGATCAGGGGCTCTTTCAGGTCATGCGACACGACGTACGTGAAGTCGTCCAGCTCCTTGTTCCGTGCTTCGATCTCCTGTGACTTCGCCACCGTGTCTTCGTAGAGCCCTGCCCTGTCGATCGCAATTGACATTAAATTAGCGATACTTGCCACCAGACGCAAGTGAGCGTCCGCAAACTGGCCTGTTGCTTCTCGTCCAAGAGCGATGATGCCGGTGGTTTCCCCTTTTGACCTTACAGGGACGGCGAGCAGGGACCCGCCGGCGGGGGAATTTCCTGAAAACGGTTCGCCGGACAGGGCCGCGACGACGCCGGCCATGTCCGGGGAGAGCGGAACATGTCCGCCGTTCTCCCGCTCCCGGTGAAATTGCACTCCGAGGCGACCCGTCTTCGGAGAATAAGCGAAATACGCGAACGAATCGAACTCCAGCGCCTTCTTTAAACCGTCATGGACGACCGTCAGGACGGATCTGGTATCGAGTGCGCCGGTGAGCCCTCTTCCGATCTCGTACAGGAGCGTCACGCGGCGGACCTGTGCCTGGACTTCACTGTAGAGTTGTGCATTCTCGAGCGCCGAGGCAAGCTGGTTCCCCACCAGCCTGATGAATCGTTGTTCCTGGTCCGTGAACGTGTGTTCGTTCTGGAAAGCAACCAGGAGGGCACCGAGGATGCGGTCCTTCGATTCGAGGGGAATACCGAGAAGACTCTCTGCGCCGAGTTCGCGGAACAGGGCCCTCCCCTGTTCACTCAGGCGAACATCGTCCGAAAGGTTCGAGCGGATGAAAATCGGTTTCCGGTCGCGTATGACGCTCCCCGTTGCGCTCCCGGACACGGGAAGCGAACTGACCATCCGCGCCCGGGTCTCGCCGATCCCCCGGTGGGCGGCAAGGGTGAGCCACTCCAGTGATTCGTCCGGGAGGTAACAAAGAACGATATCTGCCTGGACAAGCGAGCCGACCTGTTCTGCAGCAACGCCGAGCACTTCGTCGGGATTCAGGGATCTGTTGATCGATGAGGCAATGGCGTTGAGGGCAAGCAGTTCTTCGTTTCGGCGTTTAACTTCCGCTTCGGTCCGCTTGCTGTCCGTGATATCCGTGTAGGTGAAGACAAGCCCGTTCACCCGTTCGTTCATTTCCAGGGGGGTGACCGCAAGCTGGAATATGCGCGCATGGTCCCCGGTGCCGATCGAGAACTCGCGGAGGTATTCGCGCATGGACCCTTCGAAGAGGAGTCCGGTCGCGGCAATCAACTCTTCCCGGAGCGGAGAGAAAGGAATAATCTCCTCGAGGCGCTTCCCTATCACGGCGGACTCTTCCCGCAACTCCGGCGTCCCCTGGAGGACTGCATGCGCCCGCCAGGCCTTGTTGACCTCCCGCACGATGGAACCGCGGTCGACGGTATAGACGACGCTCTCTATGGAATCCAGAAGATCATGGATGTACGCGCTGTCAAGGCTTACCCGCTCGAAGAGAATCGTCCTGTCGATCAGAGCGCCGATCTGGTCGGCGATCGGCTGGAGATACGTCAGTTCTCCGAGTCCGAAGGCATTGGGCTTCTCGCTGGAGATCTCAAACGTCCCCAGTATCTGCTCATTGAGAAGTATGGGAATGCTGATCTCCGAGCGCATGCCGGCCTTCGCTGAGAGCAGATCGCCCCCGAGTGAAGGATGGGAGGCAATATCCCCGATCACCAGTCCCCTGCCTTCGGCCACGGAAAGTCTCGACACGCATCCCTGCAGTGGGATGGAAGCACCGACGGGGGGGAACCGGTCTTCGGCTCCCACGGTGGCGTGGACGACGAGATTCTGGCTGCCCCCGGCAAGGAGGCATACGCTCATGTGGTCGAACTCCGTCAGAGTNNTCGATCTGCCGGCTCTTTGCCGCCAGATCGTTTGCCAGACCTTTCCGCTCGGAAATATCCCGGGCGATGTTCAACATCGCCACGGGCTCGCCCAGCGCGTTGCGCAGGAGCGTGGTGTTCAGGCTGATGGCTACTTCTGTTCCGTTATGCCGTTTCCATGTCATATCAAAATCGCGGAGGAACTTTTTTTCGCGGAGCGCCGCAAGCCAGACAACAAGGCGGGACATCTCCTCGTCTATCAGCCACGGATAGGGAAAGATCATCCCGATCACCTCGCTCCGGGGATACCCGGTCAGCGAGGAAAACTCACGGTTGACCTCCCACACCTTTCCCTGGAGGTCGCTGATCATGAGCGCATCCCCCATCGTATCGATGACGTTGCGCAGCGTCTCTTCCGACTCGCGAAGCTCCCGTTCAAGGCTCTTCCGGTGGGTGACGTCCGTGACCGTCCCGACGACACCGCCGATGTTCCCGTTGCTGTCCCGCAACGGAGAAAACCGGCACCAGAGTACGTCGGTCTCCTCGCTCCCCGGACGCATGTAGCGAACATCCTCCGAACTCACGGGAGTTCCCGCCAGTGCCCGGTTGAGCAAATCGGGGAAATCGGCGAGCTGGAAACGGGGACCGCCGTCAAACGCGTTCCTGCCGATCACATCTTCCCGTTTTATCCCGGTGATCAGCTCCATGCCTTTGTTCCACTCACGATGGCGCAGATCCTTGTCATAGACGACCACCCCCTCCTGGACGCTCTGAAGAACGTCGTTCCGGAAGCTCTCTCCCAACGCTGCGACCCTGGCATTCTCGACTCTCGTTGTTATATCGGCAACGACGCCGTGAATCCCCGTCACGTTGCCCGCCTGATCGCGCCGGTAGCGGACGGCATCCCGGACCCAACGGTACGAGGCCTTTCCTTTCGGAAGAATGCGGTATTCCAGCTCGAACTCCTCTTTCCCTTCCCCCTGGTTCGAAATTCTCCGTGAATACTCACTCCTCTCGTCCGGGTGAAGGAGTGTCCTCCAGAGATCGGGCGTACGGATGATCTCTCCCGGAAGGTATCCTGTAAGCTTCTCCACACGCGGGCTCACAAAAATGAACTGGCCGTTGGGTGCACATTCGTATACCACATCGGTGATCGATTCAACGGCATTTCTGTATGTGAGTTCGGACGCGCCGACCTGTTCATACCGGAGCGCATTCGCGAGTGCGTCCCCCGTGTGCCGGGCGATGGCCGCACAGAGCACCGTGTCGGCCGCGGGGGAACTCGCCTCCTTTGAAGAACAAAGCAGCAGTATGCCGTTCACCTCGTCTCCGGCAATGAGCGGAAGGTAGAGAACGGACCGGAGACCCTCTGATTCGAAGAGAGACTTGTAAGGAATATGGGGGGGGAAATCATTTACGTCAAGCAGGAGAGGCTCAGCGGTCTTCCATACCATCCCCGTCACACCCTCGCGCGTGTCCTGTTTCGAAAGACTGGTTGCGATGCGCGGATTGAGCGATTCATCCGCGCAAAGGAGAAGGGTCGTTCCGTCCCTGTCGGCGCGGTACGCACCCCCGGTTTCGAAACCGAGCCATTTCATAGCCCCGCGCAACCCCTCGGAGAGAACATCTGCCGGACTCAGTGACAGATGAATCCTGTGCGCCAGGCTCTCGAGTATCGCTTCGCCGCGGGACTGTCTGCGGAGTTCTTCCTCCGCATGGCGCATTTCGGAAATATCCCTGTGATAGATCAGGAGTGCAGGGCTCCCGGCAAAGTGGACGCTCGTGCAGAGCGCCTCGATCGTCTTCAGGGACCCGTCGGGCTGCTTGACCGCGTACTCCACCGTTACCTTGTCGGCCTTCCCACCGGTCGTTGAAGCAACGGCGGCGGCCACGGACTTTCGATCCCTCGAAACGACAAAAGCCGAGAGTTCTTTTCCGGCGAGAGCCGATGGCAGGATGACGCCGAAGAGCGCGGCGCATGCTGCGTTGGCGAACACGAACGCCCCGTCCCGGAGAATCGAGACCGGTCCGGCCTGCTTTTCGCACATCTCCCTGTAGCTACGCTCGGATTCACGGAGCTCATGCAATGCCGCATTACGCGCGGTAACGTCGGTCAGAGTGAGATACCAGGCGGCTTTCCCGTTCCAGGCGGTCCTGGACGCAGAGAGGGCGAATTCACGCCGCTCCCCGTCCGGTCTCTTGAGAGCTATCTGTTCATGGAACTCACCGGAGAGTTCCGCGTCAGCAGTCTCCGCTGCCGAGAGGTCCCGGACAACGGAGGCATTTTCCTTGCCGAGAAATTCGCGAAGTGTTAGTTCACCCGAAGATGCGTCGATCCATGAGAAGGCCTTCCGGAAGGCAGCATTTGCGTACACCAGCTTCCGGCCGCACAACATGACCTGGGGGAGAGGAGACGCTTCCGCAAGCGCAGAAAGTTGTTCATTTTCGGCCTGGATTTCCCCGAGGTGGCGCTGTTCGCCGGATGTATCCCGGAAGATGATCACTCCACGTGAAGATCCGAGAACACCGGCGGAAAAAGACGCCGGGAACGGACGTCCGTTTCTTTTGATGAGCTCCAGTTCTCCGGACACTCTTCGTTTCCTTCGCAGGGTGGCCACTGCTCTGAGAGCCCTCCGGTACGACCGTGCGCTCACGAGCGCGGAAAGCGGGACCGCGCCAAGGTCTTCTCCCTGATACCCGAGGAGTTCAACGGCCTTCGGGTTCGTTTCCCTGCCGGGACCCTTCAAATCAAGAAGTATGATCGCCTCAGGAGACAGCCGGAACATATCCCGGTAGGGCTCCTGGGGCAGATCGACGACAGCGGAAGAGGGGACGGCATCACTCCGTCCTTTCCCACTCTGCGGCGCGAAACCGGGAAGAGTCGGGGGATCCAGACGGAGGTCAGGCTGGTCGAGATCAATTCTGCGGGGATAGAAGAAGCCTGTGGAGTAGATCCCGCGCGCTCTGATGCATTGAGAATAAAGATGGGATCCCGCCGGAGTGCAATCGATAAAGAACCATGGAAGATCTTTCAAAGCTCCCAGCCCCTTCTCGGAAAAAGAGGGCCTCCTCACGATCCAGAGCGACCGGATTCCGTGCTTTTTGAGAAGCGGCGTGATCTTGCGGTGGAACTCGAGTATCCCGCGTTCACCGGGGAAAGCTCCAGGAGGAGAGGGTACATCAACGACGAGGAGATTCCTGACCGGGTGGGTCGAGAGAGCCTTGCGCGCCAGTGTGAGAGCTCCCGCCGGAGCGGAGGCCCCGAAAACAGTCTTCGGGAGAACCGAGGCGGAATGCCATTTTCCGATCGGCGCTAAGAGTGCGCCGGCCCAGGTATCATCCGGCACACAGAGCATCATCTGTTCCCCTCTGGGGAGCGAAGAAACGAGAGACCGGAGCGTGGTGGATTCGCTACCAGCTGCCACTGGCACCTCCACCCCCGAATGACCCTCCCCCCCCGCTGAATCCTCCTCCCGAACCGCCCCCCCATCCCCCTCCGCCTCCC
>PMJR01000074.1 GCA_003158475.1 Ignavibacteriota bacterium
GTGAATGCGCGGGATGCCATGCCCCAGGGAGGGACTCTTACAATTGCGGCAGAGAACAGTACTCTGGATGAGAACTACTCGCACATGCATCCTGAAGCGAAAGCGGGGGCCTATGTATCCATGTCGATCACCGATACAGGAACGGGGATTCCCGCCGATATCCAGGAGAAGATCTTTGAGCCCTTCTTCACGACGAAGGAGATCGGCCTGGGGACCGGACTGGGGCTTTCTACCACGCTTGCAATCGTGAAAGGCCATGAAGGATTCATCACTCTGGACAGTGAGCCCGGGAAGGGGACGACGTTCAGAGTATACATCCCGGCGACAGGAACGGATTCAGGGGGAGCGGCAGCAAGTGAAGTCGTGGATCTCCCGATGGGACACGGAGAGCTGATCCTCATCATTGATGATGAGGCCGCCATCCGTGAGATTACAAAGGACACCCTGGAGGCCTATGGCTACAAAGCGATAACTGCGAGCGACGGCGCGGAAGGAATCTCTGTGTTTGCGGAGAACAAGAAGATGATACGAGCCGTGATCATTGACATCATGATGCCTATCATGGACGGGACCGCCGCGATTCTCGTGCTGAAGAAAATGGACCCCGATGTAAAGATCATCGCGGCAAGCGGACTGACTGCCAAAGGGCAAGTAACACCTCCGCCGGCGTCCAGCGTGGAGGGATTCCTGACGAAGCCGTACGCAGCCGAGGCGTTGCTCAAGACCCTGAGAACGGTTCTGCGATGAATGACGAGTGCGGGTCGCCGCCGTTGTTCCTGCTTCACCCGGTGTGAACTTCCTCGGCCAGCACGCGCTCTATCGAATTCATCAATTCGTGAAAGTTGTAGGGTTTCGGGAGGTAGTCGAACGCACCCCAGTGAGCACATTCATTCAGGGCGAGCAGGTTGTCTGCGCCTGTGAGCATGATGGGACGGACATTTATGCGGCGAATCTTGATGTAGCGCAGAACCTCAAGACCGTCCATCTTCGGCATCTCTAAATCAAGCAGGATCAGGTCAAAGGACTCGTGTTCAAGGAGACTGATGGCTTCCTCCCCGTTCGCCGCCGCCTTCGCTTCAAAGCCCTGAAGCGCCAAGTGCATTAATACAAGCTCTTGGAGAGATTGATCATCATCGACAGACAGTATCCGGATAGCCATGGTATTACTCTCCTCCCCCTCTTTATCTACCTCATGGTATGACACAGGCGAATGAAACGTTGTGACATAAGACAATCTTTAACCTCTCGATGTTCTCCCCCTCTTTCCCCTCCCGCACAATGCAGCCGAACCGCCCCTTAGCCTGCACGAGACCCGCCAGATGACCAAGTGATTGCCTGAATCGTTGATGATGCAGTTCTAGGACAGTTGTAGAATGTTCATAGGTTTGCGCTCCACACTTCGGTCCGGAGGGGCAGGACCCACGGTAATAGTTGGCATGTTTCATGCTGCGAGGGGTGTGAACGGTCCTGTCGCAACGCTGCGACACGCCGCGACCCTCTTGGCTGGAGGAACGATGTCCGATCATCGAGAGGTGAGATTCTGATATCCATGCAGAAGGTGCCATGTATGGTACGTCGAGCGTCGATGTGGCTGGGCCGGGCCCTCACGGGACCTCTCGCCCTGGGAGTATTGACATCCGGCCTTGCGTCCGGTCAGGAGTCAGGCGGAGCAAGCGGCGATAGCCAGCTTGATTCGCTCCTGAACCTGACAGTCAGCAGCGTGTCCAAATATGCACAGACGACCAGTGAAGCGCCGTCCTCCGTTACGGTCATCACGGCGGAAGAAATCCGTCTCTTCGGGTTCCGCACGATTGAAGATGTCCTGAGAACGGTGCAGGGGTTTTATGTGAGCAACGACCACGACTACGGATATGTGGGTGTCCGTGGATTTGGAAGGCCCGGTGACTACAACTCGCGCCTCCTCCTCCTTGTCAACGGCGTGGTAACGAATGATCCGGTATTTGGGTCCGCATATGTCGGCACGGAGTTCGCATTTAACCTGGCGTCTGTGGAGAGGATCGAGATTGTGCGCGGACCTGCGTCGGCCGTGTATGGTGCGGGTGCGATGTTCGGGGTTGTGAATCTCATCCTGAGGAACGGCGAAAACTTCGACGGAACTCGTGCCAGCGTGGAGACGGGAAACGTCGGTCTCGCGCGCGGCGCGGCCACGTGGGGAACGAACTGGGGGAATGGCTGGTCGCTCATGGTCTCGGGGCAGGCGGAGCGGACCCGCGGCGAAGATTTCTATTTCAAAGAATTCGACTCTCCCGAGACAAACGGAGGCATCGCGCGCGGGTTAGATGGCGACCGGAGTGCCGGTCTGCTGGGCCAGCTCAACTACAAGGGACTGTCCATGCTTGCGGGGGTATCCTCCAGAACGAAAGATGTGCCGACCGCACCGTTCGGCGTGGTGTTCAATGACCCGCGTACGCAGACAGTTGACGCAATGCAGTTTCTGTCACTTGGCGCCGAAACAGCATTGTCATCCACCAGCACACTCAATGTTCGTGTCTACCAGACCGGCATTGACTATCATGGCCAGTATCCGTACGACATATTGAACTACGATGCCTCCAGCGGTCGCGTGCTGGGGGCGGAGGTCCTGTTGCACTGGGATTTCCCGATCGGAGCCAGACTAACCACGGGTGCAGAATTCCGGGGAGTAACCCGCGCGCGGTACAGCAGCTGGAGCGACGCCGCGGTGTATTCGAACAGGGACGTGCCATCCAGCGTCTACTCAGGTTTTGCGGAAGGTGAACTCCAGGTATTCGAACCGGTAAGCGTCGTTGGCGGTCTCCGGTTTGACCACTACAGCGAGTATGGCGGGACGTTGAGTCCGCGGATTGCCCTCGTAGGCACCCCCTCCCGGACAACAACCCTGAAAGTGATGTATGGCGAAGCGTACCGCGTTCCCAATTTCTACGAAGCCCACTATGACGATCCGCTTGGGGGCATAAAATCCAATCCCCTCCTTCTCCCCGAGAGGATGCAGACTGTCGAAGCCGTTTGCGATCAGCGATTCACGAGTGCACTCAGTGCAAGCGTATCCGTCTACAGGTATTCGATGAGGAACCTGATCGACCAAACTCTTGACCCTGTTGATTCGCTCAGCTATTTTCGAAACCTGGGAGCTGTACGAGTCACCGGCGTGGAATCCGCGCTTCTCGCGGTCACCAAGAGCGGAGTGCGTGCGCGCTTGAGCTACTGCTACAACAGCTCGGAAGACCTTGCCACGGGGACAACGCTCACCAATTCGCCCGCACATATCCTCCGGTTGATCGTCGGGGGCCCGTTGACCCCCTGGCTGTCGGGTTCGGGATT
The DNA here is from genome assembly GCA_003158475.1 of Ignavibacteriota bacterium. GTDB lineage: Bacteria > Bacteroidota > Ignavibacteria > UBA10030 > UBA6906 > Fen-1273. Next base: position 3,322 of record PMJR01000074.1, read on the forward strand.
CATCATGCACGAGTCGCCGAGGCTCACGCTGAAAGGTCCGTGGACTCCGGGGTACTGGACGGTCGATGTCACGGCAACGCTTGCGCCGTTTCCCGCTCCGGTCCGGTTCGAAATCATCGCGCGTAACCTCTTTGATACCCCGTACTTCTTGCCGGGAGGCGCCGAGCTTCAACAGTCGAGTTTAATACAAACCGGACGTCTATGGTCCGCAGGAGTATCTGTTGACTTCTAGAACTCTGATCGCCGTGCTGCGGTGCTGCCCCCTTCAGGTCGCCGCCTTGCTCTTGCTCGTCCGGGGGGGATGTGCGGCGCAAAGCATTGCGGCGCCCGTCGAGATGCATCTTCCTCTCCTCACGAAGGTGATCGAGTACGACCGCACATTCAGGGAAAAAATCCACAAGGTGGTCAAACTCGGTGTGATATACCAGAAGTCGTGGCGGCCGTCGGCGGCGGTGTTTGACGAGGTTCTCTCCGTGACATCCCGGGCGGCATTCACGGTGTGCGGAGTACCGGTGCAGGTCGTGCCGATCGACGTCAGTGGCGCCGATGATGTGCAGGAACTCCTGGGAAAGTACTCAATCGACCTCCTGTATCTTGCCCCCGTTCGAGGCGTGTCCCTGGAGGAGATCAAAAGTGCGAGCGCAGAGCAGCATTTCCGGACGATTACGGGAGTCCCGCAGTATGTCGAGGACGGGATCGCGATCGGTATCGATTTGCGGAATGACCGACCGCTGATTGTCATCAATCTCACCGCTGCCAGAGCATGCGGGGCTGACCTGAGTGCGCAGGTTCTTCGCCTAGCCCGCGTGGTGGAGTGATATGCGAATCTCAAAGCTCAACATCTTCAACAGGTGGAGGGATGTGTCGATTCGGACACGTCTTGCGATCTCCTTTACAGTTCTGATTGTCGTTATCTCCACCTACAATTTCCTCTACTTCCCGGGAGAGCTTGCCAAGAGGGAGCAATCCGCGATTCGTTCCAAAGCGGAGACGGTGGCGGAACTGGTGGCGGGCAATGTGTGCACCGCACAGTTTTTCGGAGACACCACCGTTGCAGCGGAGGTCGTGGGTGTGGCGATGCGCAATGAGGACGTGGTATTCGTTGAAATCCGGGATACGTCGGGAGTATTGTTTCTTTCCCGGAGAAAGTCGGCGGAGGCATATTCACCCGGAAGCGAGCCGCTCATCGTGCGGCGCCCGGTCATTCACGAGACTCACGACATCGGCGTCGTGACGCTGGGAATCTCGCTTGATCGTGCAACCGAGAGGATCCTGCATATCCGCGCTCTCGCTGCGCTTCAGGGTATTGTCCTGCTGATCGTGTGCGCCTTGATTGTGTTTGGGGTAAGCACAGCCATCACGCGGCCGCTCGGCGCCATGGCACTCACCGCCAAACGCATTGCGTCGGGTGATCATACACAACGGGTCTGTGTCGATCGTCACGATGAGGTGGGTAATCTCGGATCCGCGATCAACGCAATGCTCGATACTCTGAACGGAGCTGAACAGGGGCTCATCGAGCTCTCGTTAAACCTTGAAGAACGGGTGACAGAGAGTAAGCTCGCTGAGGAGAACACAAAGCGCACTCAAGAGCGATTTCGTCTGATCGCGGAGAATGTGGGGGACATGATTGCGGTGTTGGACCTGGAAGGCAGAAGGACCTACAACAGCCCATCGTACAAGAGCATCCTGGGGGACCCGGAATCATTGAAGGGGACAAATGGATTTCAGGAGATTCATCCGGACGATGTGGAACGGGTAAAGCAGGTGTTTCATGACACCGTACGAACAGGTATCGGACAACGGATCGAATACCGGTTCTTGTCAGAAGACGGATCCGAACGCACCATCGACTCGAAGGGAAGCGTCATCAGAGATACCGACGGCACGATTTCCAGCGTCGTCGTGGTTTCCCGTGACGTGACCGAGGAGAAGAAGCTTGAGGCGCAATTTCTGCGGGCACAGCGCATGGAAAGCATCGGCACGCTTGCCGGCGGTATTGCCCATGATCTCAACAATGTGCTTGCGCCGATCATGATGGCGATCGAGTTGTTACGGAACAAGATATCCGATCCCGCCGGACTGAGAATCGTCAGTACGATTGAGTCAGCGGCAAAGCGCGGCTCAGACATTGTCAAACAGGTGCTGGCGTTTGGACGAGGGGTCAAAGGCGACCGCATTCTTGTTCAACTCAAACATGTCGTCAACGAAGTGGTCAAGATCTCAGGAGGGACATTTCCCAAATCGATCAGTATCAAAAAAGACATCCCACGGGATCTCTGGACGGTCTCGGCCGACCCGACACAGATGCACCAGGTACTCCTGAACATGCTGGTGAATGCGCGGGATGCCATGCCCGGAGGAGGGACTCTTAGAATATCCGCGGAAAATGTCACCCTGGACAAGAATTACTCGCGCATGCAGTTTCAGGCGAAACCAGGGACGTATGTGTGCATAGTGATCAATGACACCGGGACGGGCATTCCTGCAGATATCCGGGAGAAGATATTTGAGCCCTTCTTCACGACAAAGGAAATCGGCATGGGAACCGGGCTTGGCCTTTCAACGACGCTTGCCATAGTGAGAAGCCATGGGGGGTTCATCGACCTGGAAACTGAATTGGGGAAAGGGACGACGTTCAAAATATATATCCCCGCGACGGGAACGGATTCAGCGGGACCCGTGGCAAGCAACGTAGTGAATCTCCCGACGGGAAACGGTGAGCTGGTCCTCATCATCGATGATGAAGCTGCCATCCGGGAGATTACAAAGGAATCTCTGGAGGCTTATGGCTACAAAGCCATCACTGCCAGCGATGGCGCGGAAGGCGTCGCGACGTTCGCCGAGAACAAGGCGGATATCAAAGTCGTGATCACGGACATCATGATGCCCGTGATGGATGGGACGGCCGCGATTCTCGCGCTGAAAAGGATAAGTCCCAATCTGAAGATCATAGCGGCCAGCGGATTGACATTCAAGGGGAATATCAAACCCCCGCCGGAATCCAGCGTGCAGGCATTCCTGACAAAGCCGTATACAGCAGAGAAATTGCTCAAGGCCCTGGCAGAGGCTCTACAGGAAGCATGATATCATAAGGCGCGATTTGACGGCAACCATCCGCACGCGTTCTGTACTCTCGCATACTCCATGCCGGCGAGCGTCTCCAGCCGTAAAGACCTCAGCTCCAGAAGTTAAGATTTGCAAAGGAGAGCACATTGTAATACATTGACGCAATTCCAATTGTGGCCTGCAGTCACAAACGACAACGGAACGGTGCCTTCCGACAAACGCAGTCAGTTGGCCGAACACTTCAGGATGATGACAATGAAACCGAATGTATCTTCTCTCTTGTTTGCTCTGCTCTTCACGGCGGCCTGTTCAACACACGGTCAGATGCAGCACGACTCTCCGGCGAGAGAAAATCTGTTGATGGATTTCGGCTGGCGTTTTGCTCTCGGTCATGCCTATGATGCAAAGAAGGATTTCGACAATGGCAGCGGGTACTTCTCTTACTTCGCAAAGACCGGTTATGGCGATGGAGCCGCATCAAAGGATTTTGATGATCGCGGCTGGCGCACGCTTGACGTACCACACGATTGGTGCGTTGAACTTCCATTTGACAATCGCGGCGGTTTTAGCCACGGCTACAAAGCCATAGGCCCCAATTTCCCCGAAAACAGCGTAGGCTGGTACCGTAAGAGCTTTGCGATTCCACAATCCGATCTGGGGAAACGTCTCTACCTCAAGTTTGACGGTGTGTTCCGCAATTCAATCGTGTGGGTCAACGGCTTTTATCTCGGTACTGAACACAGCGGTTATGTGGGGTTCAGCTATGACATCTCCGATTATCTCAATTACGGCGGCGATAATGTCGTTGCTGTGCGCGTTGACGCCACAATGGAGGAGGGCTGGTTCTATGAAGGCGCCGGCATCTACCGGCATGTGTGGCTTACAAAA
>PMJR01000113.1 GCA_003158475.1 Ignavibacteriota bacterium
ATTGTGATACCACATCGCTTTGACGGTGAAGAGGAAATGATCCGAGAAAGCGGTGTTGTACAGCCCGCTCAGGAAATAGCGGGTGGACTTGATGTTGTCGCTCTGGTGGCGAAGCGGGGTGATGAGCGCCGAGTCGACGTTTCGCCAGTACAGAAACTGTCCCATATACTGGTAGGCCAGCCCGAAATTGAGTGTCACGGAGCCGGAGGAGGAAAAATCCTCCCGCGTCTTCATGAGGAAGTTGTAACGTCGCCGATAGTCGTTCTGGCGGTAACCGTCATCGATCTGTCGCGAAAAGAAGACCGACACTCCGAGATCCCCCACCCTGCGCATGTGGCTGAATGACTGGCCGTTGAAAAAGCGGGATTTGTCCGACCAGTTCCACTGATCGTATGTGGGTTTGTTGTAGAGACCCCCGTATGTCCTCACGATCGTTTCCGGCGTTTCCGGAATCGGCCTGGTGATGATGTTGACTACCCCCCCCAGTGCATTCGACCCGTACAGGGCAGAACTGGCCCCCTTCACCACCTCGATTCGCTCGACCTGCCCCATCGGGATCGATTCGAAGTTCAGCTCCCCCGTGTCTCCGGCGAGGAACGGAATCCCGTCCAGCAGCATGAGCACGCGGCTCCCTGCGCCGAGGCTGTACCCGCTGGACCCGCGGATGTTGACCTGCGTCCCCGTCATGTTCACTCCCGGGATGTAGCGGAGCGCATCTTCAAGGGAGAGGGAGTTCCGCTCCTTGATATCCGCCGCATCCAGCACCGAGATGCTCACAGGAACGTCCTGGAGTGACTGTTCCCGCTTGCTCGCCGTAACAACCACCTGCTCCGCCTGGATTGCACTCCCGGTCATTGCAACATCGAGCGATGTCTCCTTCCCCTCCTCCACGGTCACGTCCGGCCGGATCTCCCGGAGGTATCCCACGATCGAAAAGACGAACGCCCTCCTCCCGCCGGGGACGTCCGGTATGCGGTACTCACCGCGCGCGTTGGTTGTTGTCCCGCGAACCGTCCCCTGCAGCCGGACGTTCACCCCCGCCAGGGCTCCCCCTTCACCCGCGGCGGTCACGCGTCCCGCGACGGAGCCTCCCGCGCCGTAAGCTGATGAGCGAACGGCAATACATGAGATGAATATCAGGACGACCGGTCTCATCGCCATGGCTTCGGGGGAGGGTTCTGAAAGTCCACCTGGATGTCTATCCCCGGGATGACGTGATGAAGGATGACGCGCACGGGGGCAGGGATGAATGAGCCGGGAAGCGCCGGGTACACGCCGACCGGCCTCCAATCTGCCAGAACGTTCGACCCGAATTGCTGCGCGACAATAACGTATTCATAGCTCTTCACCTGGAGGTTCGTACCGTCGGTGGTGGTGAATACGTACGAAAGGCTGTCGACAAACGCAGGGAATTTCGTGCCTATTGCGGGATAGACTGCACCGTGCCCCGCCAGGAGAGTGGCGAGTATGCCCGCGCTGTCGCTCGGGTAGGACTCGAAGACGACAATGCGCATATCATGAACGCTGTCGGCCGAAGGCCAGTTCTTGAAGCGGATCATGCCGCTGAAGCCCGAAGCTTCCGCAAGGGGTCCCAGCTCGGAATCACACCCCGCACATATCAGGAGCAATGCTCCAAAAAAGATTCCCTTCATTCTCCCTCGACTCATTTGCGCTTGTATCAGGCGGTCCTGATTTCATCAGGTCCGGTCACCACCACACGCGACCGGGTGAATGCAAGTTCGCACGATCGTATAAGGTCACCTTAAGGAACGGTACCGGGGGGGCAAAATCAAGGTTCGTATCGGTGTAACGGCTTGTTTTTGCCCCTGACGGTTTCTATTTTTTGTTCCATTCCATTGAATCTCTTCCGGCATATTCGATTGTGCTTCCCTCTACGGGATGGACTTCACGCTTTCGCGGAAGGAATTGTTCGAAACGTATTCGAGTTCACCGAATCACAACATGGTGTTCACGGAGATCGACATCGCGGGAGGGAAACCGAAAAAGCGGCTCGTGGAGATCCTCGCACTGTTCACCACATCCCCGGAGAAGCTCCCCCGGTGGGAACCATTGTTCCACCCCCTGGGGATGGAGTAATAGCGACCGGCCTGGAGCTCCAATCATCCGGGAAGCTCGCCTGCTGCACGTCACCGAAGCAATGTGACCGAAGAAAAAGAAATGATTGCACGCAGAGTGCATCGGTCAACAGTCCGACCGCCCTGCGGCGATGCGGAGTCAAGCGAGGTTATTGACCGGAGCGAGTGTCCGCCACACGCACTGGGGGAAGCGCTCTCTCGATCCTGGTGCGCTCGGGCTCCAGCCAGGGAGGGAGTTTCAGGTGGGTCCCCAGCTCCGCAGGAAGCTCGTCAACGGTGAACCCGGGAGGGTCCGTCGCAATCTCAAACAGGACCTCCCCCGGCTCCCTGAAATAGATTGATTGAAAATAGTTTCGGTCGAGGACATCCGTTACGAAGAGACCGGCCTCCTGTATCTTCTGCCGCCATTCCAGTTGTTCCTTGCCGGTCGGCGTCCGCCAGGCGATATGGTGGACAGATCCCGCAGACTGACCGGCGCGGGGCGATCCGGCGGAGGTGAGTATGTCAATCGCGCATTCCGCGCCGCCTTCCCCGACGTTGAACCTGAAATGGTCCCCTTCCCTCCCTGCAGCACGGAACCCGAGTGTCCCGGTCAGCACTTCCTCGGTCCGACCGCGATCGCGCAGCATGAGCGTCACCCCCCTGATACGCCTGATTGCACTATCACGCGGGACGGCGCCTCCATCCCACGAGCTCTCCCCGCTGTCCTTTCCGTCTGCAAATACCATCTCGATCCGCATCCCTTCGGGATCCTCGAACGAGACGAGCTGTTCACCAAACCGGGTAACCGGCCCGTCAAACCGGACTCCCTGCTTTGACAGGTGGACCGCCCAGAACTCGAGTGACAGACTAGGAGCCAGAAATGAAACGGCGGAGATCTCTCCTGCCCCCCTTTTCCCCCGACCGGCATCCGGAAAGGGAAAAAATGTCAGTATCGTTCCGGGTTGTCCGACCTCGTTCCCGTAGTACAAGTGGTAAACGTCGGGGGCGTCGAAGTTCACGGTCTTCTTCACCAGCCGCAGGCCGAGTACACCGGAGTAGAAATCCACGTTCTCCTGCGGATCGCGCGCGAGCGCAGTGACGTGATGAATGCCTTTGACCGTTGTGGGCATGGTTCCGTATTGCACTCGTATGACACTCGTTTCAGCTCTCCCTGGAAGAACAAGCCAATAGCGATGCACGTTCCCGGGGATTAACCATTCTTTCATCCCTTTGGCGGATTACTTCCCGGGGCTTAAATCAGTACGCTTATTCAGTTTCTTGATATGATGTCGATGATGACGTCAGGGGGTACTGCCCCAGATCATGATACTCGCTTTCATTCACGCACGGAGGTATCGCATGAACACACTGACCGCCAAGGGGAACTGGAAAGAAATTTCAGGCAAGCTCAAGCAAAAATACGCCAACCTGACAGACGACGATTTGCTCTTCAAGGAAGGCAAAGAAGATGAATTGATGGGAAAGCTCCAGCAGAAAATCGGAACCACCAAGGAGGGATTGCGCGATCTGATCGCGAAACTGTAACACGCTCATTGTTTGTAACGGCTACCGTTCAGCAGTGTATCGCTGAGCGGTATTTTATTACGCCATCTCTTTTTCAAGGTGCAATGTTTGCGACCTCTTGCGCACTTTCACGAGATGATTTACCAGCGCATCAACGGTCTTCTGAAACTCCTCGTCCGTTGCACCGTCGTCGCAGGCTTCCACAAATGACACATCGACAAGCTTCCTTGCAATATTCCTCAGTCTTTCCTTCGCTTCGTTGTTCATTCAGGGCCTCCTTTCGATATTGCCAACGTGTTTTTCGGTGACATTCCTCGCCACGGAACAAACATATGAATAACACATCTTAATCACAGGCCTTTCTTTCCTCAAGATATGTCTTCCATTTCTCATTTCCAAGCACAATTCACAGCGGGAACGACATTCCTCAAATACACGGAGATGTCTGCGTGATTGATTACACGGCGCTCGACAACCATGCGCCAGGTCCCTTCAAGATTCGCTCGCTTGCAATTGGTCCCTCCCCTTTGTAGGTTCCCGGGATCGGTCCCGAAGCCACAATATCTAGGACCACCGTGCAGAAGATACTGGTAGTGGACGACGAACCTGCAGTAAGGGGTTTTGTCCGATACTCTCTCAGCGGGGCGAACTTCGAAGTCATCGAGGCGACAAGCGGAACCGAAGCGCTTGGAATGATCACGTCCTCCAGACCGGACCTGGTCCTCCTCGACATTCGGATGCCGGGCATGGACGGTCTGGACGTTCTGAGGCGTCTGCGAAAATCGCCTGCAACAAAATTTCTCCCGGTCATGTTCCTGACGGGAACAATCCTGGATGTGGACGAACTCGTCCAGGTACTGGAACTGGATCCATCGGATTTCGTGACAAAAGAGGTCTCATCGCGCGAACTTGTTGCCCGGGTCCGGTGGGTCCTCAGAAGGCGGGATGTTACGGGGTGAAGTTCGACGGCGCGGGACTCTCGCTTTGAGCAATTACGGTCGGGCTTACCGCCTCCTCGACTCGCATGATCAGGGCATGCTCGTCCCACCACCTCTTGCATGCGGCGGCCGGCAGATCTAACTCAGGAACCACACCCGCTTCATCACCCTTCATGACATTACCATTCAATTAGCAGAATAATTGCCACAAATAGATGGCCCAAAGGAAGAATGGGGTTAATCCCTATTTCATTCCTTTGGCCCATTTCTTTTCGCGCGAGCTACCGTTAGCATGTCGGCAGGTTAGATATCCCGGTTGATCCGGTTGCGACGAACAATCCCATCGGCAAAGCCGAATGGTGTGTTGCTCCGGGTAGAGCGAGACGCTCGCAAACAACTTCCATGGAGGAGCAAATGGCAACGCGTACTATCTTGGTTCTTCTCATTTTTGTGCTGATGCCCATCATTCTGGTTCCCCTGAATCCGGGATTCGCACAGGATACACAGGGGCGCTGGGCTTTAGGGTTTCATGGTGGCGGCAACATGTGGGTCAATGATTACAACAAGCGGCTGATTGGCGAGGGAGGGGAAATAATGGTGCGGTATGGTATCACCCGGGCATTCTCGGCGGGTCTTCTGACGGGGTACGAAGAATTAAAGTCGAACCAGGATCCCCCTTTGAACGGCGTCAGCTACCTCAAGCTGCAGGCGATTCCCATGTCATTTGTTGGATGGATTCATTTTAACCCCGCCAGGACGTTTAATCCCTATCTGTATTTTGGTGCCGGGGTCATGCTCTACAAGCGCCAGGACGGAAACGGTATCGGGCTTACGGGGGGCCAGTTCAAGAGCTCGATCCACGTGCCGGTGGGAGTTGGCTTTGAAGCCTTTGCTTCAAAGGATATCTCGATTGCTGTCGACGCCGGTTACAGGGTTGTGGACAGCTATACCGACGGAGGAAATGGCGGGAAGCTCAAGGGTTATGCGACCGCAAAAGTAGGTGTGAACTTCTACCTCGGTACCAGCACGAGCGAGAAAGACGCGATTGCGAGAGCAAAAGCACAGCGAGAGAAGGACCTGGCCGCGGCAGAAGCGCAGAGACAGAAGGCCCTGGCCGAGGCGGAGGCGCAAAGGGTGAAGGCGCTGGCAGATGCAGAGGCGCGACGGATTAAGGATTCGACCGATGCAGAGGCACGACGGTTGGCGGAACTGAATGCGCACCGCCCCGCGGATACCGTCATCGTCCTTGAGAGAGGCAAAACTGTGATTCTCAGGGGCATCAATTTCGAGTTCAACAAGGCCACGTTGACG
>PMJR01000102.1 GCA_003158475.1 Ignavibacteriota bacterium
CGAGATCATGAACGAGGACGGGACCATGGCGCGCGTGCCGGACCTCATCAGGATCGCGCGACAGTTTTCCCTGGCGATCATTACGGTGCGCGATCTCATCGAATACCGGATGACACGTGAGAAACTCGTCCAGCGGATCGTCACGACACACCTCCCGTCAAAATACGGGACGTTTGACATCGTCCTGTACAGGAGCGAGACGGACAGCAAGGAACATATCGCGCTCGTGAAGGGGGAGATCCTCCCGGACGTGGCGACGCTTGTCCGGGTCCACTCCGAATGCCTTACCGGGGATATTTTCGGGTCTCTCCGGTGCGACTGCAATGAACAGCTCATGGCCGCGCTGCTCATGGTCGAGAAAGAAGGGTCCGGCGTGGTCCTGTACATGAGGCAGGAGGGAAGGGGGATCGGCCTCGTGAACAAGTTGAAAGCCTACAGGCTGCAGGATGAGGGGCTTGATACCGTCGAGGCGAATGCGAAGCTGGGATTCCGTGCCGACCTCCGCGACTACGGAATCGGGGCGCAGATCCTCCGGGACCTGGGTGTGCGGAAAATGCGGTTGATGACCAACAATCCCAAGAAAGTTGTCGGACTCCACGGGTACGGCCTGGACATCGTCGAACGGGTCCCCCTGGAAATCGACCCGAACGAGATCAACGGCAGATATCTCCGCACGAAAAGGGACAAAATGGGGCATCTGATACTTATCGATCCCCGCACAAAGGCGGAATGACCATTTTCCGCTTGCTTTTGTCACCGGCGCTTTTGTACTTTACAGGCGGTTGATACAACGATTGTTCACGGGTAGCCACCATTCGTAACCGCGGATGATGGCTATTCTTTTTGTCCTTCTCTTCAGGTGGGGGTGCATCATGACGGTGAACGGGATCCCGGAAACGGTATACCTCACTCGCGAGCGGCTTGTCGAGATCGAACAGGAGCTCCGGGAGTTGAAAACGAACGGCCGCAAGTCCGTCGCGATGAAGATTGCCGACGCGCGCGGGCACGGGGACCTCTCGGAGAACGCCGAATACGACGCCGCAAAGGAAGAGCAGCAGCACCTTGAACTGAAGATCGCAAAACTCGAACAGACCCTTTCCCGCGCAAAAATCATCGAGGCCCGCGACCTACCGAACGACAAGGTCTACATCCTGAGCCGCGTGAAGCTGAAGGACCTCAAGACGGACGAGCTTCACGAGTACCTCCTCGTCTCGCCGGAGGAATCGAAATTCGAAGCCAACAAGATCTCCGTCACCTCGCCGATAGGGAAGGCGCTCCTGGGGAAGGTGAAAGGCGAAACGGTGGATATCACGGTTCCGGCGGGGCTCCTGAAATACAAGATACTGGACATCACGCGCTGACCTCCGGCTCCACCCTCCTTCCATGCCCACCAACCTCGAGCTGAAGGCGCGTTACCCCTCGCCTCACAAGGCGCACGAATGCGCCGTGGCCTGCGGGGCGGTTCGCCACGGCACACTCATTCAGCAGGACACATATTTCCGCGTTCCACGCGGGAGGCTGAAACTCCGTGAAGCGGAGGGAGAAACGGCGGAGCTCATTTATTACGAGCGGTCCGAAGAGGGGACCGAGCGCTGGAGCCGTTTTACACGAGAGCCTGTCGGCGAACCCGGGGGCCTTGCGCACGTTCTGAAGGATGCGTTCGGCGTACTCGCCGTGGTGCGTAAGAGGCGCGAGCTGTACCTCTTCAGGGACGCGCGCATTCACATCGACGATGTGGAAGGGCTCGGAGCGTTCGTGGAGTTCGAGGTGACCGGCGGAGAGACTCCGGCGGCACTCGCTACGATGCGGGAACTCAGGGAGGCGTTCGGGATCTGTGACGACAGCGTGATCAAAGTCTCATATTCCGACATGATTCTCGCAAAAAGAATTTCCGGCGGGGCTTGACTTTCATATCCCACCGAGGTATATTTTTTCACGGACGCATTGGTATCCGGGACCGGCTCTTTCTCAGATGCGGGATTTGCAAATTCAGAGTTGGTTCCGTAGATTGTTGCTGCCAATGCGGGAATAGCTCAGTTGGTAGAGCGCAACCTTGCCAAGGTTGATGTCGCGGGTTCGAATCCCGTTTCCCGCTCTGCCCTTCGGGGCAGGGGATGGTCGGTAATCGCACCGAACGTCTCTGTAAACACACTTCGCTTTAAAGTGGCCCCGCCGCCCCCAATCCCACCAGGTGGCGGGGCTTTTTTATACGGGGTAGGCGATCCCGTAAGAGCCAGCCTTTACGGCGACGTACCCAAGTGGTAAGGGAGAGGTCTGCAAAACCTTTATGCACCGGTTCGAATCCGGTCGTCGCCTCAAATCCCACCCCTGAATTGTCCTTGCATCTTTTTCCCCGAATTCGTACCATGTTCCACCTACGTTAACCCATGCAGCACCGCGGTTTTGGACGGCAAGCCGGTGCCGGCCGGAATCCGTTCAGGAATACCGGAAAACAGGGCCGGGGTGGCGAAATTGGTAGACGCACAGGACTTAAAATCCTGAGGGCCGCAAGGTCCGTGCCGGTTCAAGTCCGGCCCTCGGTACGATTCAGGCCGGTGATTGTGCGGGGCGCGAAATTGGGACGGGCGGTTAGCTCAGTTGGTTAGAGCGCTACCTTGACATGGTAGAGGTCACAGGTTCAACTCCTGTATCGCCCACAGTGAAGATCACACGAAGCGGAGCCTGCTCCGTTTTTTTTTGTTGTGTCGAAGACATGGACAAGATAAACATAACCCTGCCGGACAGCTCCAGGAGGGAATTCCCCCGTGGCGTGACCGGCATGGAGGTCGCCGCGGCGATCGGGCGGGGCCTGGCCCGGGACGCTCTTGCGATCTCCGTGGACGGCAAAGTGTGGGATCTCTTCAGGCCGATTCCGGGGGATGCGTCCATCCGGATACACACATGGAAGGACGACGAGGCGAAGAGGACCTACTGGCACAGCTCGGCACACCTGATGGCGGAGGCGGTGGAGTCGCTCTTCCCCGGAACGAAGTTCGGTATCGGCCCGGCCATCGAGACAGGATTTTACTACGATATCGACATGGGGGACCACTCCCTCACCGCGGACGATTTGGCACGCATCGAGAAGAAGATGGGCGAGCTCTCCGGGCGGGATGTCCCGTACCGGCGGGAAGTGAAGCCGTGGGAAGACGCCGTTGCCTACTTCAGGACGAAGGGGGACCAGTACAAACTGGAGCTGCTCGACGGTTTGAAAGGGGAAGAGATCACATTCTACCAC
>PMJR01000043.1 GCA_003158475.1 Ignavibacteriota bacterium
CATGTCGAGGTCGTATTTCTTGATCACCCTGTTCAGGTGGACGTAAATGAAGTTCTGTCCGGGGGTTGTCCCCCAGTGCCCCAGCAACATGTGCTTCACATCCGCGGGCGCCAGCGGCCGTTTCAAGAGCGGGTTGTCGTAAAGATAAATCTGTCCGACCGACAGAAAGTTGGCGGCACGCCAGTAGGCGTCGATCTTGAAGAGCAGTTCGGGCGTGAGTGTCTGTGTTTTCATGGGAGAGCCGTCAGGGATCACTTGCCGATGTGAATCCTCAGGAGAGAATCCAGCAAACCGAAAGCGTTCAACAGCCACAACACCACCGCAATTACGACGACCGCGTTCAGGATTTTCTTTATCGTTTCCTGCATCGGTATGTAGCTATTCACGAGCCACAGGAGAACGCCAACAACGATCAGGACGATCACCACGTGAAGTAAAGGCATCGTAGCCTCCGTGTATGTGTGATTACGGTGAGAAACCGACTTGTGCGTTAATCAAAAGACGTGCTTTCCGTTCGATGGGAAAGAATTGGGTCAGTTCAAGGCCCGCATTTACCCTCTTGAAGAATCCGAGATCGCTTATCCTCGTCAGTTCGACCAGGTCCAGGAACGTCGAGACCGCAAAACCTCCCCGTCCGACACCCACATCGATCGGCGAGCTCACACCGAAAGTCCCCATCCCGAAGCTCACCGGGAATCGGTTTCCTGATTCCGCGTTGACATAGTAAAACCGCAACATCGCACTGGTGTTCCCATACTCAATCGTATCTCTGGACTGCGTATCGTACAACACTTTGGGGATGCCGAGCGAAAACCCGATTTCGATCGTCGGGCCTCTCACGCGGAAATACCGCGTGACGGAGTTGGACCCATCATGCCCGCCGATCCGGATGGTATAGTCCGGGTCGATGTCCACCTTGATAATGGCCCAGGCAGGGAGGGAGTCCAGCGGCAGGCGGACCTGGTCGAGTTCCTCCGTACTGATTGCGGCATAGGCACCATAGGCTGTACGGTACTGAATAAACATTGCCCGGTCACGCTCCGGATCGCCATGACTTCGAAATGTCAGAACGCGCCGTTCGATCGATTGCGCTGTGGTCCCGTCTCGCAATAACACCGTGGTCCTGATCGTGACGAACTGGGGTCCCATACGCAACCGAATACTGTCCCGGCGGAATACCACACGAAGAGCGCGTACCTGTTCGCCGATGAGCGTCGCCGCCGTCCGGGGATCGCTGCTGCCGTCCAGCGGGACGATGTTGACATATCTGCCCAGTTGCTCGATATCCTGGTACTCTTCAACCTGGACAAAGCGGGCAGTCTCATAGAGAAAACGCTGGCCCCTGGCATCGACAATTCTGAGGAGAATACGGTATGATCCGGGTGTGACCGTCTGGGGAATGACCGCGAGGTAGGTATTGTGTCCGGCAGGTTTGAGCTTCATGCCCTCGATGGCGACTATCGGAGTGACGCTCGCTGTTGTCGTGCTGTCGTCTCGTTGAATTGCGAGGCGAAGGGTATCGTCGGGAAAGTACACCGGCTTGTCGGTGGCAATGAGAATGGATTCATCGAGTATGGGCTGGATGAGGGGCGTGGGTCTCTGTTGTGCCTGTGTACGCACGGTACCGGCAATGCAGACCGACAGCAGACAGGGAAACAACACCTTCAGCATATCGTTGCTTTCAGGAAAGCGCTCGTCACCTCCTCGCGCAACATCTTCTCACCGATTGTTTGTTGAGGCGTATGGCAGGCTAGCCTGCCGCTCCTCCCGCTTGGTTCGTCAGGTAGTTTTCCATGCCCATTTGGTCGATCTGTGCACGTTGTCTTTCTGCCCAATCGACGTGACCTTCTTCCATCTTCAGTATCTTGGAGAGCAGGTCGACAGTACCTTGATCGTCAACTGCACGAGCGAGTTTGATTGCTTCATTGTACGAGCGGACGGCGTCGAGTTCATCGTCGTTGTCGTTGCTGATCATTTCTGAAACAGTCTTGCCGATTGTTATCGGGTTAAGTTTGGAAACCGTTGGCGTACCCTCAAAGAATATCAACCTTTCGATGAGCCACTCGGCATGGTGCATTTCATCCATCGCTTGTTTTCTGATGTCCATGTGGAGCTTGTCATAACCCCAATTCTCGCACATTTCTGAATGTACCATGTACTGGTTGATGGCGGTAAGTTCATCAGCCAGGAGCTGATTAAGCACCGTGAGCAATTTGTCGTTGCCTTTCATGGGTGACTCCAGTCAATGTTTGTTGAGAATCCGTCGGAATAGTTCTAAGGTTTTGTACTCTGGTGGATGTCCTCGGCCGCATCGGGAAAGTGTTGCCGGATTTTTGCCGCAATCTGGTGGTCCGTCATCTTATCCACTGTCTCAACTCCAACGATATGCGCACCGGGTGATTCGGCGCCGAGTCGTGTTTGCAGCTCGCCCTTGGCCTCACCGGGGCCAAGTATAAGAATAGAATCCGCATCATGAAGAAGGGCTATGACTTTTGCGTAGTACTCTTTGAGATGGTTCGTAAACCGATGCTCTTGTTGATCCTCGGGTTTTCCTCCCGAATATCGGACATGTTGTTCCATGCCGGAGTCGATTGTATGCATCTCCTCCACACCGTCATGTATGCGCACAATGACGGCTTTCTTGTGGTCTATCCACACGCCCACATTACTCTTCATGGACTTCTCCTTCGGGTGAAGGTGAATACGATAGTAGTCGATGATGTCATTGAGATGTTCAGGCACGAGTTTGTTTGTCACCATCGGTTCATCTTGTAGAACGGTATCAGGTGGTCCGTGGACTCTTCCTGCCAATCACGAAAAGAGCCCCGCCAATGACCATTACTCCGATGCCAACGTATGGTTGCCAGTTTACAGAGTGTTGGTTATCCTTTGTTATCTGGATTTCCCCGAGGTCCACGACCTTATCTTTGGTAACATAGGTGAAACCAGTGTAGAGAGTCATGAGGAGGCCTACAATGAAGATGATTGCGCCGGCTGTTTTCATGGTTGTCATTTCCTTTCGTCAAGAACATGATTGCAGCGCTCAGTCTGAGCGCCTCTTACCGTTCGGGGGAGATGATACCCTGCTTTGTCAGTTCAGTCATGACGAGCCTGACGATTTCAGGCCGGACCTCCTGTGCTGAATTTGGCTCGGGCGTCTTGCTCGTGCCGCTCCAGACCATTTGCCCGTCGTTCTTTGTCGCCCACACGTCGATGGCGCGAATGTCGACTTTTTGAGAATCGACATATCCACCGTGCTCTATGTCCGAATAGTATGTCACAAATTTATCCCTGCGGCGGTCATAGCGCATGTCCTGTTCTTTCGTCATGTATCCCTGCTGGTATTGCGTTGTTGTTTCAGAGGGCAGCCGCCGGAGTACAAGGACTCCATCGTAGTTCTCGGATCGCACGATCCGGTCGACCTGGTTTGTATCCGGTGCCGAATCGGGAAACTCGCGGTAGGAAGGGCTCGCTGCAACGTCATGCTTTGCAAGCCCGAGGCTGAACGCATCCTCCCAGATACGCCGCTGCACCGCGTTCCTGCTGATCGATATGACAAGTATCCGCTTCAACGAAGGAGCGTGAAATGCGGAATCGCTCCAAACGTCAACAAGCTCGGATGATGCGCAGCCGGCAATCAGGGCCAGGGAGCAAAAAAACAATCCTCCGATGGCCAAAAACGTGTAGTGTTTCATGAGTGACTCCTTTATCGGTGCGGTGACACGACCCCCCCCGGTTACTTTATGCAACAAGGCCGATGCCTCCCACCCGGGCACCGGCCATGTTGATCGCTTGAATCTCACATTCAGGCCCGCAGCATTTGCTCCGCCAAATGGAATGCCTTCAACTTTAGTTGCTCTCCCCGCCCAAACCAGATTGAGTTCAACCGGTTTGTCGAATCCCCGCGCAGCATCATGTGGTCCGCGTATTCGGTGACACTGTTGAAGGCCCCCCACAACGTCCCACGTGAGAGATTCGCCCCCTTGCCGGAGTCATGCAACCGAAGCACGCTGTTTCGCATTGTTTCGTCCGTTGATTCGTTCTCCGCCTCCTCGCCATCCGGAACCAGCGCTTGCACATAGCCCTGCAGTTGCTCCACTGAGATTTTTGTGGCGGCCATGCCGTTGAAAATGACGTCGAGTTGTCGATAGAGAGAGTGTGACAATGCGAGCACTTCATCTCCCTGGTCGGAATCCCGCGTTGTGTGGTGTGCCGGTCCGATGTGAACGTCCCCCGCTCCCCGGAACGTCGATGTCAGGGTGTTGTTGCAGATGGCACGGATGGGAGTGAGCTTCACGCGAACATGCGAGGTGCCGTTATGGCTGCTTGTGAGCAGAAGATATTTATCGACGATGTCGTTGTGGTGGACCTTGATGTAGCCCGAAAGCTTCGCGAGGATCCAGATGCGATCACCGAGGCCGAGGACGCCTGCTGTCTCATAGACCGCCTCTTGTTTGTCCACCAGCGCGTCGAAGAAAGCAAAGTCATCTCCGTTCTGCAAAGATTCAAACCTCGTCCTGACGTCATCCGGAATGGTGCCGTCTTCAGTCCGCCCCGTGGCCGGTGCATGGTGCGTCGAGCCTGCATTCGCCGGTGGTTGTCTGTTCGAGAAGGTGTATTCCGCAATCGCTGATCCTATCGCCTCCCTTGCGGTCTTGGGATGATGCAGTTCGATTCCCAGATCATGCCACGGAGCGGGCCCGGCGTCGGGGTACGGTGAGAGGGTGCGCGGAATCCGCAGGTGCATCTTGCGTAAGGTGACATCACTCACCGTAGAGTGACGGAGTGGATGGTCACTGGCGGTTACCGTGTAGAGCGGAAATATGTCTCCGGACAGGGAGTCCTGCCAGCCAAGAAATGTCGCATCCGAATCCGGATCGGGTGAAGTTGTCGGTCGGGGCACAGGTCTCCCCGGGCGTCTTGGGTCATCCATGTTGTTTCACGCGGCGCTTGGTCCTTGCCGCCGCTTTTGTTTTGCCCCGGATTCTCTCCGTCTTCAGCTGTTTGCTCAAAACCTTCTGCGTTTCGATCAGCTTGTTATTCGAAGTTTTCAGTTGCTCAACTGCTTTTTTGAATTCATTGACTTGGGCTCTGGCTTCTTCCTTTGCGATCCCGTACTTCTCCTGAAGATTTCCTACGAGCTCTTCGTATTTGCCGGCGATCGCCGCGAGCTCATCGTTCATCATCTTGCCCCAATGGTGCATGGCCTTCCCGCGCCGTTGCTTCCATTGTCCTTCAATCTGATCCCAACTCATGGCGAAGTGTCCTTTGCTCCTGGATGTTTCGCGCGGGTTGTCAAGCGCGGCCCCCCGCAGAGAGGGGACTGTTCCTGCAGAAACTTTGACTAAGTATACAAACGATTGGTAGGGAAGGGAATCGACCGAAAGGATGAAAGAGTAGTTAATCTCTGCCGGAGAAGTAGGCCCTTTTCGGGGGAAGTGCTGCAGTCCACAAAACACGATGGACCCGGATCGTCCCGGGTCCATCGTCTCTCAGCGATGGGACCGCGTTGTGAGTCTATCTGGTCGTGCGATCGACGATGATCTCAACCCGCCGGTTGTTCGCCCGGCCTTCAGCGTTGGCATTGTCTGCAACTGGTCTGTCTTTGCCGATTCCCTGCGACTGGATCAAATCGGCCGGGTAGCCGCGCGAGATGATGTACGCACGCACTGCGTCTGCGCGCTGCTGCGACAGCACCTGGTTGTAGCTGGAAGACCCCCGCGAGTCGGTATGACCCTCAACGGTGAGCTTGCGTCCTTTGGTCGTCAGGAGCGCCTCGGCGACCTGGTTCAGCCGGCTCTGCGCGGCAGGCAACAGTTCCGACTTGCTGGAGGCAAAGAGGACACTTCCCGAAAGCGTAATGACGAGACCGCGTGCCTCTTCCTTTACTGCCGCGAGTTTGGCAAGCTCTTCCTGTGCATCAGCCGCCCTCTTCTCTGCGTCGAGCCGTACTTTCTGCTCTGCCGCAAGCTGGTCGGCTTTGACTATGCTGTTGCGTTGCTCTGCGGCGAGCTGCTCTGCCTTGAGTACACCGCTCCGCTCCGAGGCGGCCAGGTCCTCTTTCGTGTTCTTCACGATCTCGGACTGGGTTGCCTGGTAGTCCTTGTTCGCCTTGGAGGTAACGGCATTGCCTGCGGCGGTGGTGGCGAGCGCTTCAGCCATCTTGGCTTTGCGATCCGCGACATAGGAGAGATCCCGGGTACGGAATGAATTGGGTTCGTCCAAAAATGACTTCTCGGCAATTGCAAGGGCTGCCTGTGCCTTGTGGAGCTCCGCCGGCACTAATTGTGCCGCCTGCCCGGCGCTCGCATGCTGGTACGCCTGACGTGCGTTGACGAGCTCGGTCGGGGGAACGCTTGCAGCGCAGCCCGCGAGCAGCCCCGCACACACGGTGATGATGAGAGACCTGATGGGTTTCATGCGTTACTTCCTTTCCTGGGGTAATTTGTTGTCCTGTCGGAGCACCCGCACACGCTCTATCGCCTGCGTGGCTTCCGCCTTGTCGGTCTCACCGCGCGAGAGAGCTACCGCCAGTTCGCCGTCGGCCTGCGCGCGCAACAGCATCGACTCGGCTTGTTCCTTGTCCCCCTTTGCGGCCAGCACCCTGGCATTCTCCATCTCCTCTTTTGCGAGCTGAAGGTAAAGGGATGCGCCGGGGACGTTGGATGCACCGACCTCCTCAGCGGCACGGATCGCCGATGTGGACGCCTCTTTATTGACCGCCGGGCCGCTTCCGCAACCTGCGATCACCGCAGCGAGCAGAGCACTCCCCGCCAGCATGGCCATGTGTACACGTCTCATTGAATCCTCCGTAATGGTGTTGTTGTATATCGTGATTATCTCTTCGTGCGGTTCAGGAACGGTATGTCGCTTTGTAAATTAATAATAGTGTAGAGATGGTCCGTTCGACATCCAATCCGCCGAAGGGATGAAAGGGGAGCTAGCTATTCGTGGGAAGATGACTTTCTCGGGTCAGGGCGGTGGGCCGGACAATTGCCCGGCGACTTCTTTTAGAAGAGCGGTCTGTTTAAAGGGGAGCGGGAGGAATCCATGTATCCCTCTCTGCCTGAGGTCCGCAACAAAGTCGTCAGGAAAATATCCAGAGAGGACGATAATGCGGACATGCGGAAGTCGCGCTTTGATGTCGGGGACGATACCCTGGAGCTGGGAAGGGGTGAGGCTGGTGTTCGTTGCGATCACCAGATGAAATTTCGTGTTCGCTCCGTTCTGAACGTCATCACAGAAGAGAGTATAGGACTCCACCACTGTTACAAGGTACCCCTGTTCCCGAAGGACTTCTTCAAGACAGGCTCCCACTGCTGCCTTTTCGGCTATGACCAGGACGTTGTAAATCGTTTCCCCTCAGACAAAATGAAAGCCGGCACCCAATGAGGACACCGGCTTCGGAGACCGATGGACGAGTTATCGACATGCAATCACATCATCCGTTCCGCCAATTGAAATGCCTTCATCTTCAATTGCTCTCCGCGGCCAAACCAGATTGATTCCAACCGGCTGCTTGAATTCCCCTCCATTCTATGGTCTGCGTATTCCGTGACACAGTTGAATGCCCCCCAGAGTGTCCCGCGGGAGAGATCGGCCCCCTGTCCGGATTCATGCAACTGCAGAAAGGCATTGCGGATCTTCCGATTCTCCTCGTCGTCCTCGCCGTCTCCTCTGTCCGGGACAAGCGCCTTCACGTAGTCCTGCAGTCGCTTATCGGTGATTTTGGTGAGCGCCATCCGGTTGAATATAGCGCCGACTTGCTCATACAGGGAATTGGTGAGTCCGAGCAAGGAAAGAGCTTGTTCCATGTCCTCCGCCGCATGTCCCGTATGGCGGATTTGGACTTCCCCTGCGCCCTGCAATGCGGCTGTCAGCGTGTTGTTGCATACAACGCGGATAGGCGTGAGCTTGACGCGAACAAGGGAGCTCCCGTCGTGACTGTTTGAGAGGAGAAGGTATTTGCCGACAATGTCTTTCCGGTTGACCTTGATGTACCCGGGAAGTTTTGCCAGGATCCAGACGCGTTCGCCATGGCCGAGTGCGCCGGCAGTTTCGTAGATTGCCTCGTCGCTGCCGACCAGCGTGTCGAAGAACGTGAATGCATCTCTGTTCTGAACCGGCTCATAGCTGTCGTCAACGATGCCCAGAACCTCTCCGGTATCCGTTCGCACGGTCGCCCAACGACCAGGGACGTTGGCGGGACGGGTCAGCTCCTCAAATTCCTTCAGCGGTTTCTTGACGACGGTGTAGTCCAATCCTGCAGTTACGATTGCTTCTTTTGCTGTTGCCGGATTGACCAATTCAGTACCCAGGTCCAGCCACGGAGACGGTCCCACACCGGGATAAGGCGATGGGGTCCGTGGAATTCGCAGGTGATGTTCCCGGAGTGTCGTGTCAGTGACAGTGGAGAGATAGAGGGAATGGCCCGCTTTCAGTATATTGTAGAGCGGGTGAAGATCTCCCGAGGTTGTTCTCTGCCACCCAAGGAATACGACGTCCTGGCCTTTGATGGCTCGCGCCTGGATATCGTCCGGAGAAGCATGCGGCGCCGGCAGTGCAATTGTGCTACCTGGATCTCTGTTGTATTTTTGCACAATGGCCTCCTTAAAGCAAAATGAATCGCTCTCCCCCCCCGGGGGGGAGGGCCCCCTTAAACCTCTCTAGGATACTAATTTGTGCGGGTGAATTGCATGAACCCAAAGGATGAAAAAGGAGCTAATCCTTTTTGAGCTGATCTGATGCGGAAAAATTGGGCAAAAGAGGCGTATCGGGGGTCGAAACGAGGATTACATCGAGCTAACGGTGTCCTCTATTGTGGACATACGCTGAGATCTGGAGACGACTATGCAATGCCAGCTTTTCGAGGATGTTGTGAACATGGCTTTTGACTGTGTGTATTTCGATGTTGAGCCGATGGGCCATATCCTTGTTGCTGAGACCGTCGGCAATCAGTGCGATGATTTCACGTTCACGTTTCGTCATCCGCACTGTAATGGTCAGTTCCCCTTTCCCTTCCCGGAGCGCATGCTCGACTACATGGGTAAAAAGCGATCCCGTCAGCAGGGGAGGAAGGATCCTTATCCCCCGCGCTACCGCACGGATTGTCCCGAGGAAATCCTCTATTGTCGCGTCTTTGAGGATGAAACCCACCGCACCGGCCTGCACAAACTCGACGATGTCCAGTTGTGAAGGCATAAGACCCATTCCGATCACTCTGGTTTGCGGCAATTCTCGGGTCAGAGTTGACACAATTTGCAGGCCGTTTTTGTTACGTAACCCCAGATCGATGAGAACCACCTGCGGTTGCAGTTCCCGTGCCTGGAGCACAGGATCGTGAACTCCACCGGAGGTTTCCAGAATTCTAAGATCTCTCTGCTTGTCGATTAAGGCTTTGATCCCATCGCGTAATAGGCGATTGTCTTCCACGAGGAGAATCTTGGTTTTTTTCATCCAACTGATCCTCGTCTCTTACGCAAAAGCCGCATTCACCATGGTGCGTGCCATGGGAATAAAGATATGAAGCTTTGTCATAAGAGGCAACGGGCATCTTCCCAGACGCCGGCGGTCAGCCGCCGGTGAAATGCGCGCATGCTGTTTCTTCTTTTCTTCCCAGACACCATCCTTTCAGCGGATCTCGTGACGTTCCTCTGGACGATATTCATGATGCCGTTCAACATCGTGTCGGACCAGCCGACGGTGTTCCGCCACATTGGCACGGACACGAACCTGACTGCGGGGATGATGAACGAAGTGGTGTCGATAGCGGTGCTCCGGACCCACGCGTATGTTTATTTGTGAGCTGGCAGTAGTAACAAACATCATCCCTGCAAGCGCAATGAGAAGACTGGCTGTTATGGCTCGTGAGTGTTTCATGGGAATTCTCCCTGGTTGGTGTTATTGTGTGTTGGTCCACCTGGTCCCCCGGTCTGCCCCGGGATTTCGGGCTGCCTTCGGGTTCGGTTTATCGCCAGCCTGGAGGCGTCTTAGTATCCCGGGATCCGGTTCAAGCCGCCCTTCGTCTGCCGCTGATGAGACTAAACACGAGGACGACAAGGGCGACTAACAGAAAAATGTGGATGAAGCCACCCAGGGTGTAGGAAGTCACGAGGCCCAGCAGCCACAGGACAAGCAGAACAACCGCGATTGTGTAAAGCATGACAGTGTCCTTTCTTGGTGTGTTGAATGGCGTAATCTGATTCTCGATGGAGGATGGAACTTGTTCCGCATTTTCTCCACCGGACGAAGGGAAAGTGTAGAGAGGGCGGCCCGTAAATGTAATAGGGCAAAGGGAGGATAAAGGAGTTAAGCCTTTCCCTGCAGTGTTGATTGTCTGTCTCTTCCTGGCTATACTTGGAATGCTGCGATCCCGGCACACGGACACAATAAGCCCCTTATCACATTTTTCAGGAGGTGAATCGTCATGCCGCTTAACGAAGCAGTGATAGTCAGTGCATGCAGAACTCCGGTCGGCAGTTTTCGCGGAGCGCTCGGGTCCATCCCGGCACCCCGGCTCGGCGCAATCGTTATCGAAGAGGCTGTACGTCGCGCGGGGATCGGCGGCGGAGACGTGCAGGAGGTGATCATGGGGAACGTTCTCCAGGCGGGCGTGGGACAGGCCCCGGCCCGGCAGGCGTCGATTTTCGCCGGACTTCCACCTTCCGTCGAGTGCATGACTGTCAATAAGGTGTGCGGATCCGGCCTGAAATCCGTCATGCTGGCGGCGCAGGCGGTGATTCTGGGAGATGCGGATGTGGTAGTTGCCGGGGGTATGGAAAGCATGTCGAACGCACCCTATATGCTGGACAAGGCGAGGGACGGCTACCGGATCGGTAACGGAGAACTCCAGGATGCCATCATGCGCGACGGACTAGTCGATGTGTATGATAACATTCCGATGGGAAATGCCGCAGAAGCGTGCGCCCGGGAGATGAACATCACCCGTGCAATGCAGGATGAGTATGCCGTCCTCAGCTACACGCGCGCGCAGGAAGCCCAGAAGGCCGGCAGGTTCAGGGCGGAGATCGTCGGAGTAGAGATCAGGGGGCGGAAAGGCGACATCTCCCTCGTCGTTGACGACGAGGACGTCTTCAAGACCGACTTTGCGAAGATCCCCGGATTGAAACCGGCGTTTATCAAGGACGGCACTGTCACTGCAGCAAATGCTTCAAATATTAACGATGGAGCGGCCGCGCTTGTCGTGATGTCCGCGGCAAAGGCCAGGCAACTGGGATGCAAACCCCTGGCGCGGATCGTGGCGCAGGCGTCGTTTGCGAAAGAACCTCTCCGGTTCACCACGGCGCCCGCTGAGGCGATTCCGAAGGTCCTGAAGAAGGCGGGACTGTCCCTTGCACAGATCGATCTGTTCGAAGTCAACGAGGCCTTTGCTGTCGTCGCACTCGCCGTCAGGAAAATCGTCGGACTGGACCTGGAAAAAATGAATGTCAACGGTGGGGCTGTGGCTATCGGCCATCCGCTCGGGGCGTCGGGTGCACGGATCCTGGTGACACTCCTGTACGCGCTGGAACAGCGAACTGCGAAACGCGGGTTGGCGGCGCTGTGCATCGGCGGAGGGGAAGGAACGGCCCTTATCGTGGAACGACTGTAATCGATGGAAACCCCGTACGTCTGACCCCGCGGATCCGGGGATGTCTGCTCTCCTCGGTATGCCGATCTCCCGTTCTAGCCCCTCTTTTTTCGCCCAATCCGGGAAACTCCCGATCCGTTTTCGCCCCATGAGGGATTAATCACCCTTTCAACCCTTTGGGCGATAGTCTTTCCCCGTATATCTCCGTAGCCTGAATCAAGGTATATCCGGCAGGGGTAATTGACGAGTTCGAACGAAGAGATGGTCAAACAGAAAGGAACACGAACGATGAGTGCAAAAAGGATTGTGGTAGCGACCTTGATTGGAGTTGGCACGGGAGCAATCCTGGGATTGTTGTTCGCTCCGGACAGAGGCTCTGCCACCAGGAAGAGACTTTCGAGACGGAGTTCCCGATACATGGGTGCTCTCAAGGACACGGCGGGTGAATATGTGGACACCCTCGAAGAGACATTCGAAAATGCCAGGGAGACCGCTGTGGGCATCGCAGACAAAGCGAGGAACGCGGTGCACTCTTTAGCGGGACATTAGGGAGCAGTGATTGGATGTGAGGACTATGAGAGGTCTTCGCCCTAGAAGTGCCTGGTATCTGCTGAAGGATTCTGCGATTGCGTGGGATAATGACAACATCGGGACGCAGGGTGCTGCACTGGCGTTCTTTACCGTATTGTCCCTCTCACCGCTCCTCACCCTGGTGATCCTGCTGTCAAGTCTCGGATTCGGTCACGAGGCTGCGAGCGGACACCTCGTCTCCCAGATTCGCGGGTTGATCGGAATTGAAGGAGCACGCTTTGTTCAAAGCCTGATCACCAACGCATACAACTCCGACGCTAATGTTCTGGCGGCAATATTCACCGTTGTCATGCTTCTGCTGGGTGCATCGGCGGTGTTCATACAATTGCGCGATTCGCTTAATACGATCTGGCGCGTTCAGCAAAAACCGGGAGGCAGCATCCGGGCATTCCTCCGGGCCCGGCTCTTTTCGTTTGCCATGATACTGGGGATCGGTTTCCTGTTGCTGGTATCTCTTGTTCTCAGCGCCGCTCTGGCGGCAATGAGCAGCTACCTGAGTACCCTCCTCGCCCTCCTGGGGAGCCTGGTGAGCGTTCTTGACTTCCTGGTATCATTTGTTGGCATCACCGTGGTATTCGCATTCATGTTCAAAGTCCTCCCGGCCGCAACCATTAAGTGGAGGGATGTGTGGGTGGGAGCCGCAGTAACTTCGTTCTTGTTTTCCGTCGGGAAGCTCCTGATCGGGTTGTATCTCGGCAATAGTGCCATTGGCTCGACGTTCGGTGCGGCGAGTTCGCTCGTCATCCTCATGATGTGGGCCTTCTATTCTTCCCAGATCGCCCTCTTTGGTGCAGAATTCACGCGCCTGTACGCGATGAGGTTTGGTTCCAACATTATTCCGGATGCGAACGCAGTAAGTGTCGTTACGCGGACAGTTGAAATCAGGCCTGCCGCCCCGTCGTAGCACTCGTGAATCAGTGAAACACCAGTAAACTCGGTTTCGTCCCTACGACTCTACCGCGCCGGTCAACCTGGTAATTATCCCGCCGCGAACGTTCGGGGCGGATCTGTTCGGCGTCCCCGGACGATCAACATACGAGAGCGAACCAATTTGCCTTGACAATAGCGCCACGAATAGGTATCTAGAATGAATTCTGCATTACACCCTCCATCCGCAACAATCATAAACAGGAGAAGTTCTATGAAATCCACATCCATTCTTTGTGTACTCGCTTTGGCGTTCATATTTGGTGCAATGCCGGCACTTGCACAGGACCCGGTGAAGGCTGCTCCGCAAGCCTTCAAGGAGATATTGAATAACAGCGAAGTGCGGGTGCTTGAATACTCGAGCAAGCCCGGCCAGAAGGAAGCGATGCATTCGCATCCCGCCATTCTCCTGTATGTTCTTCAGGGGGGGAAGTTGAAATCCACCGCACCGGACGGCACATCGAAGGAAATTGTGTACAAGACCGGCGATATCCAGTGGCGTCCGGCAGTGACGCACACCGGAGAAAACGTCGGCACGACGGAGATGAAGTCACTTCTTATCGAAGTGAAGCATGGGAAGATGAAATAGGAAGCGTGCTCTTAGACTCGATGGGCTGAACTGTGCCTGTGTGCGCTTCTTGATGAACATTCGTTACGTCGAGCTACTCGCAGCAAAAATGCCCCGATGTTCGGGGCATTTTTGCGTCTGTGAACAAGCCTATTGTAAAGAGGATCGTGAGAGCAATTGACAATCGGCAAGATTCTCCCTATACTACAGGGCCTTCTCTTTTCTGATTGTTCTTTCCATATGCAGAGTGCGACGCGATGCCTGGCTACACTTCTCTAAATCCGTGTCCCTACACTGAAGAACCCGTCGCCTCATTCCCGTCTCTCCCGATCCTCTCCCGCCGGTTCCACCAGAAAACGAAACTGCATCCTTATTACCCACTATTCAGTAAAGAGATCTACGCATGAGGATTTCCCAATTTTTCCCGTCTCGGATCCCTGTCGCGGCGCTTCTACTCATAACCATCCTTTTCGCCGGTACTCTCCCCGCACAGGATCTGCACGCAGGGAGGCCGCTCAGCCAGTACGTTCATGACCACTGGACCGAGAAAGACGGCTTGCCGCAGAATGGGGTGTACAGCCTGATGCAAAGCCGCGACGGCTATCTCTGGTTCGGCACGCAGGAAGGACTGGTGCGATTCGACGGGGTCCGATTCACTGTGTTTGACCGGACCAATACCAGGGAAATGAAGAGTGCATGGATCAGGTTCCTGCTCGAGGATGAGGAAGGCGGGATGTGGATCTCGTATACCACCAGGGGCACAGGTGTTGCACGCTACAAGGACGGTAACCTGCGGGCTATGGGCACGAAAGACGGGTTGCGCAGTGACAACGTCGCGTTTGCCCATGAAACTCGCGATTCAAGCATATGGTTCATCCACGGGCCCTGGGGGATCACAAGGTACAAGAATAATGTCATGACCACGTACGGACGCGCAGAGGGTCTCCCCAGTGACACAGTATTTGCTGTGAGCGATGATGCGAAGGGGAATCTCTGGTTTGCCACACCGCAAGGGATCGTCCGGTACGATCAGAAAAACTATACCCTCTTCTCTACGCAGAATGGCTTGCCGCAGAATCGTGTCTGGTATGTCAACAATCACGGCGATTGTATATTCGAAGACAGCAGGAACAATATCTGGATGGCGACAGATTCCGGACTTGTCCGGTTCGACAACGGGACTGTGAAAACGTTTACGAAATCGGATGGACTTCTTGAAAACCGGGTTCTCAGCATCATTGAGGACAAGATCGGGACACTCTGGTTCGTAACGACAAGCGGCATCAACAGTCTGAACAATGGGAGAATGGTATCCTACAAATCGCCAAAACCGTTCGAAGTGGTCGGTAGTTATTTCGCTGACGCGGACAACGACATCTGGCTTGCCACTGGGCGCGGCCTCTGGCGCTTCAGAAACGGAACGTATGACCATTTTGGTCAGGAAAACGGTATGTCCGACGAGTTATGCCGCTCCGTCCTCGTGGACAAGGAAGGAAGCGTGTGGTTTGGAACCGATGCCGACGGACTGCATCGCCTCCGGGAGGGGAAATTCGTGACCTACGGGAAGGAAAAGGGGATCAAGGACGAGCAAGTGAGCTGTGTCTTCGAAGATAGCAAGGGAAACCTCTGGCTTGGCTCTGCGACGGGCGGGATTGCAAGAGTCTCGGGCGGATCAACGACGGTGTTCGACGAGGAACAGGGTCTCGCTCGACGTGTAAGCACGGTAGGAGAGGGGCCGGACGGGACGATCTGGATTGGTGCGGCCGACGGCCTGCACACATTTCGCAACGGCAAATTGGCCAGGTTTTCGATGGGACAGGGACCTGACAGCACTCAGTTACGGGCAATCGTTTTTCGCAAGTCGGGCGACCTTACAGTGGCCGACTTTCGTGCGGTGTACCGCCTGAGGGATAAACATTTTGAGAAGGTGATCCCTGAATTGATTCCGGGGGGCATCAGCATCGTGGTCGAGGACGCGGAAGAGAATCTCTGGATCGGAACTTACTCAACCGGATTGTATCGATACGGGAAAGACAGCCTTACTCATTTTTCGGCGGATCAGGGATTCACCGGACCTCGCGTGTTTGCAATCTTCCCCGACCACGATGGGAATGTATGGATCGGGACTGCGGACAACGGCATTTACCGGTTCAGAGACGGGAAATTCACTCAGTTTACTCCGGAGTCCGGATTTCCTGACTACGGTGCTGGAAGCATCCTCGAGGATGATCTGGGGTCAATGTGGTTCGCCGGCAACAAAGGTGTTTACAGAATCAAAAAACGGGCACTGGAGGATTTTGCGGAGGAGAAGGTGCGCTCGTATTCATTTGATGCGTACGGGACTGCTGACGGCATGAGATCTCGTGAAACCAACGCGACCGGCCAGCCAAGCATCTGGAAAATGAGAGACGGGAGGATCGTCTTCCCGACGGTTGCGGGGGCAGCGATTGTTGATCCCGCAAAGATCAGGCTCAACACCGTTCCTCCCCGTGTGGTTCTCGAACGATTCTCCGCCGACAACACTCCCCGTGACCTGCACACGGAGATTGCTCTTGCTCCCGGCACGGGGAACCTCGAGTTCCAGTACGTCGGCATCACGTTTATTGGTTCCGATCGTGTGCAGTACAGGTATAAACTGGAAGGCTATGAAAAAGAGTGGGTCAACCCGGGGACCCGTAATGCGGCATACTACACGCATCTCGGACCGGGCAGCTACACGTTTCATGTCATTGCTGCAAACGCCGACGGCGTGTGGGATTCAACCGGAGCCTCTGTTGCATTTTCCATCAAGCCTCACTTCTATGAGTCGGGGTGGTTCTACGCCGTCGCCCTGATTGGTTTCCTGTTTGGCGGGCCGTCCATTTACCTCATGCGCGTCCGGCAGCTCAAACGACGGGAGACGGAACTGGCGGGCATGGTCGATGCGCGGACAAAGGAGCTGCGCGGTGCCTTGGACAACCTCAAGGAGACCCAGAACCAGCTTGTCCTCTCCGAGAAGATGGCATCGCTCGGTCAGCTTACGGCCGGGATAGCACATGAAATCAAGAATCCGTTGAATTTTATCACCAATTTTGCAGCACTCTCGGGAGATCTGACGCGAGACCTCCGTCAGGAACTCCACGCAGAGCGTGAGCATGTCGACAAAGCGCGAGCCGTAGAAATCGAGGGGATTCTCAATGACCTCGAACAGAACGTTGACAAGATCAATGAACATGGAAAGCGCGCGGACAGCATCGTCCGGGGCATGCTCCTTCATTCGCGGGGGAAAGCCGGCGAGCGACAAGACACCGATCTGAACGCGCTGCTTGTCGAGTATACGAATCTCGCGTACCATGGCATGCGGGCGCAGGATCATACGTTCAACGTCAAACTCGAGACCGACCTTGATCCTTCGATAGGCAAGATCAGTGTCGTGCCGCAGGATCTCAGTCGCGCGTTTCTGAACATCGTGAACAACGCCTGCTACGCTGCAAACGACCGGAAAAAAACGGCGAAGAACGGATTCAGTCCCGTCGTGAAGGTCACCGCCCGGAACCTGGAGGAGAACGTCGAAATCCGCGTCCGGGACAATGGGAATGGAATTCCCCAATCCATCGTGGAGAAGATTTTCAATCCGTTTTTCACGACGAAGCCGGCGGGTGCCGGCACGGGATTGGGGCTGTCACTTTCCTACGATATAATCACGCAGGAACACAAAGGGTACATCAAGGTCGATACGAAAGAGGGGGAGTATACGGAGTTCATAATCATGATCCCTCGGATTCCCGGAAAAGAGGGAGGGCCACGGACATGAAGATCATGATCGTTGATGACGAGCGGGATATTGAGATCCTCTTCCGCCAGCAGTTTCGTAAGGAGGTCAGGGAGGGTCTCGTTGATCTCTGTTACGCGTTCTCGGGCGAGGAGGCGTTGGAATACCTCCGGTCCCTGAGTCCCCCGGATGTCGTCTGCATTCTCTCGGACATCAACATGCCGGGAATAAACGGCCTGGAGCTCCTCAGGGTCGTCAAGGAAAAGTATCCGCAGATACGGGTGTCGATGATAACCGCGTACGGCGATGAGTACAATTTTAAAACAGCGATGTCGACGGGCGCGGAACACTATTTCACAAAGCCGATCGATTTCACGCAGATCAAGAAAGACATGCTGAACTTCAGTTAACCCGTTTGTCGCTGTCGTACGTGCACCATGCCTGAGGGAAGCTCAATGTCACACAAGATTCTGGTGGTCGATGATGAGGCGGATCTCGAATTGCTCATCCGGCAGAAGTTCAGGAAGCAGATACGGGATAACGAATACGATTTCACATTCGCGCAGAACGGCGTGGAAGCTCTCTCGAAGATCGCGGACCAGCCGGATATCGGCCTGGTCCTTTCCGACATCAATATGCCGGAAATGGACGGGTTGACGTTGCTGCACAGGATGAATGAGCTCAAGAACCCCGCGCTCAAGGCCGTGATCGTCTCCGCGTACGGTGACATGGACAACATTCGCATTGCGATGAACCGTGGTGCGTTTGACTTCCTGACGAAGCCGATTGATTTCAACGATCTGGAAACAACGATCGTGAAGACGCTGGAACAGCTGACCATACTCAGGCAGGCCACCAAGGATCGTGAACAGCTCCTGTCCGTCAGGAATGACCTGAACACGGCCGCCCGAATACAGCAGTCGATTCTGCCGCAGACATTTCCGCCGTTTCCGGACCGGGGGGAATTTGATATCTACGCACGGATGACGCCGGCGAAGGAGGTCGGAGGGGATTTCTATGATTTCTTCTTCATCGACCACGACAGACTGGCATTCGTTATCGGTGACGTTTCAGGGAAAGGTGTGCCTGCGGCGATCTTCATGGCCGTGAGCCGGACGCTCCTGAAAGCGATTGCCTCCCAGGTCGTCAACCCCGGCGAAAGCCTGAGGCGGATCAATTCGATGCTGATCCCGGAAAGCAGCGGGCGCATGTTCGTGACGATTTTTTACGGGGTGTTGAATACCCGCACGGGTGAGGTACAGTTCAGTTTTGGCGGACACAATCCGCCGTACATAAAGAGGAGGGAAGGACCCGTTGAGCGGCTCAATCACGAGTCGGGATTCCTCCTTGGCATGCTGGACGACATGGAATATGATGTCCACAAGATCGTTCTCCATCCCGGGGACACCATTCTGCTCTACACTGACGGTGTGACCGAAGCAATGAACAGCAAGGAAGAGCTCTTCGAAGAATCGAGGCTGGAAAGCTCTCTGCAACGGTTGAATGGCTCGCCGCTGAAGGAAATGCTGGATGGCATCAACGCGGACCTGATGGAGTTTGCGGCGGGAGCTCCTCAGGCCGATGATATTACAATGCTCGCTCTGCAGTACAAAGGAAAAAGCGTCCCCTCAGCCTGAGGGAAGTGTTGCCGAATGGGTCCTTTGGCCCGCCGTTCGGCAACCCTGGCCGGGGGCTGTCAGGTGAAGTCGAATTCTCCTGATTGAATGCGGAAGAAGCTTTGATGTACTGCGATGTGGTGGGTGGATTGTCATACGAGTTCGTGATACCCCTTCTCTCCGTGCTCGACCAGGTCGAGCCCCTCCGACTGATGTTCGTCATTGCTCCTGATCCCCATCGTGGCACCAATGACTTTCAGCAGCACGAACGTCATGAACGCCGAAAACGCTATGGTGGCACCGACCGCCGCGCATTGCACAAGGAGCTGTGTGGGATTCCCATAGAGGAGTCCATCCCCCCCCGCGGCATTGACGGAACGCGTCGCAAGGACCCCCGTCATGAGAGCTCCGAAGATGCCCCCCACGCCGTGAACGGAGAAAGCGTCGAGCGTATCGTCAAGGTGCCATTTGATCCTCTGGTTAAGCGTCCAGTAGCAGACGCACGAGACTCCGAGCCCGATGATCACCGATGAAAGGGGAGTGACGAAGCCGCAGGCCGGGGTGATTGCGACAAGCCCGGCGACCGCACCCGTGATTGCTCCTACCGCGGTCGGCTTCCCTTTGAGGAACAAATCCAGGAGCATCCAGCCGAGCATCCCTGACGCGGCGGCGGTGTTCGTCGCCACGAACGCAGCCGTCGCTGTCGCCGAGGCGCCGAGTGCACTCCCCGCGTTGAACCCGAACCACCCGAACCAGAGCATCCCGCCTCCCAGTAAGACAAGCGTCACGTTATGAGGAGGAGACGACCTGTGGGGAAAGTCGGCCCTGGGACCGAGCATCAGGGTAGCGACGAGAGCCGAGACCCCCGCGTTAATGTGGACGACGGTGCCTCCGGCGAAGTCAAGGGCTCCCATCATGTGCAGCCATCC
This sequence comes from Ignavibacteriota bacterium, assembly GCA_003158475.1. Classification (GTDB taxonomy): domain Bacteria; phylum Bacteroidota; class Ignavibacteria; order UBA10030; family UBA6906; genus Fen-1273. The sequence goes on from PMJR01000043.1 coordinate 19,973, forward strand.
CCCCACCCCCCAGACCCAGTGGGCGATGAGGTCATAGGAGAGCGTCGACCATAAGAAGACGAAGACAATGTACGACTTGAACTTCATCCTCTCGACGATGGACCCCGAGATAAGGGCGGGGGTGATGATTGCGAACATTGCCTGGTACACCATGAACAGTTGATGCGGGATTCCCGGCGCGTAGTCAGGGTTGGGACCCAGTCCCACCCCTCCAAGGCCCAGCCACTGCAGACCCCCCGCAAAACCGCCAAGCGGTCCGTTGTTCGGTCCGAAGGCGAAAGAATATCCCCACAGCACCCACTGCACTGCAACCACCCCCATCGCAGCAAAACTCATCATCATCGTATTGACGACGTTCTTGCTACGGACAAGCCCGCCATAGAAGAAGGCGAGTCCCGGCGTCATGAACAGCACGAGCGCCGCACAGATCATCATGAATGCGGTGTCGCCTGTGTTGATCTCGTTCATTTGGAACCCTCGACTTTTGTCTACGTCAACTGTTCTTCCCTGTCAACGAAAAATATTCTTCCCGTTGGATCATCCCTTGGTCCGCGGGGGACCGGGTGGACCTCAGAACTTCACATGTTCAAGATACTGCAGGCTCTTCGGGATCTGGTCGGCTGACGCAGGCGATTCATCCTCTATGAAATACCACTTCACCCCGGCAGTCCGGGCAGCCTTCAGCGCAGAAGGAAGGTTGATCGTCCCCGCGCCGAGGGACACGTCATTGTTCACGTCGGAGCTCCCGGTGAACAGCCCGGTAGGGGTTCCTTTCCTCATATCCTTGAGATGCATCAGCGCGAACCGGCTGCCGTATCTTTCGAAGAGCTTTACGGGGTCCTGTCCGGCGTGGACGACCCAGAATATGTCCATTTCGAAACAGACCGAGTCGGGGTTCGTCTCGGACATCAGCAGATCGAACATCGTGCCGCCCTTCAGTGGGCGAAACTCATACCCGTGCGTGTGATAGAAGAACTTCACCCCCTCGGCGGCGAGCGCGGCACCGGCGCGATTGAACACTGAAGCGGCTTCGCGACAGGCTTCCTCGTCGAACGGCTCATGGCGCGGGATCCATGCACAACCGGCATAGCGAAGAGCGAACGTCTTGGCCTCGCGTACGACGTCTCCCAGATGGTCACGCAACTGCTCGTAGGAGAAATGGCCGCTGACGGGAGTCAGCCCGGCGGCATCCAGCTGTCCCTTGAATTCTTCCGGAGACATGCCGTATGTCCCGGCCAGCTCAACGTACGTGATGCCAAAATCGTGGACTCGGCCGAGAGTCCCGGGGATATCCTTCGCCAGCTGCCCCCTCATACTGTAAAGCTGCAGACCGACGGGGCCCTTGAAGCCGTTTCCCTGATCGACCTCATGCTGACCCTGGGCGCGTGTTACCGTCGAACATAGAAGCGCACATACGACAAGAACAACGGATCGTGAAGACATCAGTGCGTGCCGGACATGGTTCATGGGGAGGTCTCCGTTTCCTGTTGTGAGAAAGTATCGCTTCAAGATAATCCTTTTGCCCAAACATTCAACGAAGGACACACATCATTTTCAAGCGCTCGACCACAGAAACTCCTTTCTCCCGGGGGAGGTGAATTCTCTTCGGCGTCGCAGTCATTTCTCCAACCCGCTGATTGCTTCTTGCCGATCACATCGGTACCTTAGAAAAGTGACGGACAACGTCTATGGGAGGCGTTACGCGCCGAGACAGAAATGAGTACGCTATTCGTCAAATATGAAGGGCCGACAATTCGCGCGTTCTTTCCTCCCGAGAAGCGGGAGCGGTTTCTTCAACTTCTCGGCAAATCGAACCGGAGGCCGGACGCGCTGAAGATCCTGCACCATTCCATCATCTTCGATCCAAAGTGGTCTACGCCTGTCGACTCAAAATCAGATATTGTGGATCTGCTGAAAGCCAAGGGTGCCGGATCCAAGGGTTATTTGATGGGTACCTCAAGAGACCAGCGTATACTGCCGCTGGATGAAGCATTTGCGTGTGTGGAACAGGAAGCTGGTATTCTCGTTTGCATACCTGGCCAACTGGCCTATTACCGCGGGGAAAATGGAGCGCGTCGGATGATCCTGGAGCGGGGGACTTCAGTGCACGTGCCCTAATCGGCCGCCCCCCGGCTGCTCGCGGGTTTGACAGTTGAGCCGGTTTTCTGTATATACTCAGTTGAGACCTTTCCCCAGTTCATTTCCAGTGTACAATGCTCTACCATGCCCGGGCACGCTTTCCCTTTGCCGTCTTTGCACTCAGCTGTCGCCCGGGCGTCTCACCCCGCTGCACCCACACCATCCCTAATCCTTCATTGGAGGTTATCATGACATTCCCGGGATTCCGACCTGCCGTCTATTTGTCGGCACTGACCTTGGCAATGGTTATCGTGCTTGGAGTTGGCGTATCCTCAACGGTGTTCGGGCAGGCGAAGCCCAAAGGCCTGCCGGTCGAACAGGCATTGATCAAGCTGGAAAATGATTGGAACGATGCATCGATGAAGCGTGACGTGGTTATGCTCGGCCGCATTTTGGCGGATGATTACATCTTCACAGATCCCGACGGGGTGATGTTCACCAAGGCTCAGAACCTGGAAATGTTGAAGTCCGGTGATGACGTGGTCACCTCCGCGGTCGCGACCGACATGAAGGTCCGTGTTTATGGAAACGCCGCAATCGTCACCGGCCTCAATACTGTCAAGGAGCAGTTGAAAGGCAAAGACATCAGCGGAACGTACGCGTACACGGACACCTGGGTGAAGCGGCCCGGGAGCTGGGTATGTGTGGCCACACACGCCTCAAGGCTCGCACAGAAATAGAATCAACTATGGAGAACGAAATGGCAAAATTTCTCAGCATCGTTTCAGCGCTGCTCGTCGCGGCAGGCATCACTGCCGGTGCGCAGGCACAGACATTCAACGTACAGAAATTCAGCATCGGGGGCGAAGGGGGCACTGATTATCTGACAGCTGAGCCCGGCACTGGGCGGGTGTTTGTCTCGAGGGGTTCGCACGTCATGGTACTCGACGGAAATAAAGGCACCGTCATCGGGGATATTTCCGAAACGCCGAACACGCACGGGATCGCCCTTGTCACAAAGTACAATCATGGATTCACCACGAACCGCGGTGATTCCACCGTCTCCATGTTTGATCTGACGACGCTGGCCCTGATCAAGAAGATCAAGATTCCGGCCGGCGGTCAGGACGGTATCATGTATGATGACTTCTCAGATCGTATCATCCTGACCAATCATAGCAAACCCGGTACGGCGACCGCCATCGACCCGGGCACGGGTGTGATTACCGGACAATCCCAGCTTGAGGACGACTCACCGGAAGGCGCCGCGAGCGACGGGAAAGGAAAGCTCTTCGTCAACAATGAGAGAAAGAACACCATTCAGGTCCTCGACGCCAGGACAATGAACGTGCTTGCGTCGTGGCCGCTCGATCCCTGTGAGGGGCCTACCGGAATCGCTTATGATCGAGCCTCCGACCGCATCTTCTCCGGCTGCGGCAAGACTTCTGCTGTTGTGGATGCAAAGTCCGGCAAGATTGTGGCAACCATTCCGAATGGCGAAGGCGTTGATGCTCTCGGCTGGGATCCGTCGGAGAAACTGGTGTACATTCCGGCCGGACGCGATAGCAATGTGACGATTGCCCATGAAGATGCACCAGACAAATACACTATCGTTGCCAGAGTCACGACTGCAAGCGGGGCCAAGACAATATCCGTCGATACGGTGAAGCATGTGGCATATCTGTTTCAACCGGTATACGGCCCCCCCCCGGCCAATGCGCCTCAGGGAGAATCTGGACGTCGACCGCGCGGACCGGTTGTCGGAGCTTTTCTCTATGTCATCAGTCATTGACACCTGATCGGAAACTGCAAGCCCAAACCGGAGGATCCATGAGCACGAATTCATCCGTCCCAGGCAATACCACCAAACACGCCGAGCCTGAGTTGTTACGTGGTCGATCCCTCTCTGTCTCGCTGACCGTGAAGGATCTCCAGAAGAGCATGGCATGGTACCACGATGTGGTGGGATTCACCATCGACCGCAAGCTTGAGCGCGATGGAAAACTGAGGGGGGTGGTGCTCAAAGCCGGAGACGTGCAGCTTTCAATCAATCAGGATGACGGAGCGAAGGGATGGGACCGGGTCAAGGGCGAGGGGTTCTCACTGCGTATCACGACGGATCAGAGCGTCGATGAGATCGCGAAGCGGATCAAGGAGCTCGGTGGCACTCTGGACTCTGAGCCCGCCGACATGCCCTGGGGCGCGCGCATATTCCGATTGCGTGACCCGGACGGATTCAAGCTGACGATCTCATCGACCTAAGCCCTGTAGCTTCGGCAACACTATTTCCTTTTATCTTTGAACAATGTATGTCCTTTTACCAACCATGAAATACCGAAGGCGAGAAGTGCAACAGATTCAAGTATCAGCACCGGATTTATCGCTGCAATGAAGGTCCCACGCAAGAAAACCGTATACATGGTTATGCATGCTATTGCAAGGATCATCACAATTCCGCAAGAGCGATAGATTATGTTCCTTCGTTTCTTTTCTTTACCCATAACGCCCGGATGACGTCTGGTAAAGAGGAAGAGTGAATTGAACGACAATGCAAGGAAGAACAATGCACCGAACGCCAAGTGGATTGTTTCGGAAATATTATCAGCAATGAGAAACATCCCGACTCTGACAGCTTTGCCGGAATACATTGCAGTGGGGAAGAGGATCATTCCCAGCGCAAAAAGCCCGCTCAAGTTCGCAGCGATGTCGTCGATCTGTTCATAACCTCTGTACGACAAGAGAAACAACGCAACTCCGCTCAATATCCCGACAAACAAATCGCGCATGTTCGTGTAATAGTAACCGCTTATTGACCCCTGGAGACCTGGTTCACCTTGTGTTAACCCTCCGAGGATGACGATGAAGGGGAGCGATATTCCGAGAATACCTATGAATCTCCGCATCGTTAAATATGAGATGATCAGACTTTTTTCTCGATTTGTTGACATATCAACGTCCTTGCATATTGAGGTGCATCACGTTTCTCCATGACCTTTTCTGGCGGGTCTCCAGCTTGTTTCGCAGCTTTACCTGGGATCGTGTGTCGAATGCCACGATATTCCACGGGCGGCTTCACGAGGATTCCTCCCCTGGGTAGGAGGAAACGACATTGCCGATCATGGGACGACGACTCGGCTGCGTAGCATCCTTTTGGCACGGGGAGCCAGCTGTGCAACGGCAAAATACGGCGGGGGATTGCGAGAGTCAAATTGACGCGAGAAGTGAAGGGCTGTACGTCCTCAAACGTCTGGGCACCTCTTCGGCTGGACAATTGTCCATCAACGTCCTTACAACCCACGCTTTGTACCGCACTTCTTCTGTCACTCCCTTGCTTTCGATTGTCAAAAGATGTCATCGCGGACACTCAAGAATGCACCACAAAGAGGTGAGTCGCGGGAAAGAAAAAAGACTTGACTTTTTGAAAAGTCTCCCTATCTTGATTAAATCGGTTCAATTCCGATTCAACTAACTTCAATTGTTCTCAAGAGTCAAGAGGCCGCCGCAGCTTTCCGAAATCTTCCGAGCAGACGGGGGCGAAGAACATTTGGGCGTCTCACTCTGCCTGTAGCATCGGAAGCCCCCTGACTCATCAGGTGGTTACCCCCGTTTGAAATACGGCAATGTTCCGTTTTACGGAATCGTATGCAGGAAGTTCTCGACTCCCCAGCTAACGCAACCCACTGATCCCCCCGTAGGCATGGGTGACCTGACGAGTGTTCTGGACAGTTTCATTCGTGTCGCGACTCACAAGCTCCTTTGCTTTGTGCATTCAAATCAACCACACCCACACCAAATAAGAATTCATCATGGAAATTCTTGGCGTCATCGACTGGGTTGTCGTTGCCCTCTATTTTGTGCTAATCGGCGGGATCTCCATTTGGTCGATCCGCAGGAAGAAGGATTCACCTGCAGATTACTTCCTCGCCAACAGGAACCTTGGCTGGTTCGTCATCGGGGCTTCCATCCTAGCCTCGAATGTGGGGTCGGAGCATATCGTCGGACTTGCCGGAACCGGGGCAAAGTCAGGATTGGTCATGGGGCATTACGAACTCCACTCCTGGATTGTGCTCATGCTGGGATGGGTATTCGTCCCGTTCTATATGCGCAGCCGGGTGTTCACCATGCCGGAATTCCTGGAGCGGCGGTACAACGAGAAGACCCGCTGGCTGCTTTCCATCGTCCAGCTTCTCAGTTACGTTATTGCAAAAGCATCGGTGACAATCTACGCGGGCGCTGTCGTATTCAATTCGTTCCTGGGGGTAGATTTCTGGACCGGGGCGATTGTGCTCATCGTCATCACGGGACTCTATACGATCTTCGGCGGACTGCATGCCGTGATGTACACTGAAGCATTGCAGGCAATCGTCCTTCTGGGTGGGTCGATCATTCTTACGGTGTCGGGCCTTATCGAGCTTGGCGGCTGGAACAACCTCGTCGGTGCCGTGACGAAGGACCACCTCAACATGTTTCTCCCGCTCAGCAACCCGGATTTCCCGTGGCTGGGGATCCTGTTTGCCTCCCCTATTGTCGGCATATGGTATTGGTGTACCGATCAACACATTGTCCAGCGATGCCTCGCAGGGCGGAACGAACAGCAAGCCAGACGGGGGACGATTTTTGCCGCATATCTGAAGCTCCTTCCGTTTTTCGTTTTCCTGATTCCCGGTTTGATGGCGTATGCACTGGCAAGCTCCGGCAAGATCCATCTTGCCCAATCCGACCAGGCATTCCCCACGCTCGTAAAAGCCTTGCTTCCCGTGGGGCTGCGCGGAATTCTCGCTGGGGGCATCCTCGCGGCGCTCATGAGCTCACTCGCTTCGGTATACAATGCATGCTCTACGCTTTTCACTCTGGACATTTATCAGAAGATCAGACCGGAATCAACAGAAAAGCAATTGGTCAAGGTGGGACGCATCGCGACAGCAGCTGTCGTCGTCCTTGGAATGGTCTGGATTCCGGTAATGAGAGGGATCTCCGACATTCTGTATCAGTACCTCCAAAGCGTACAATCGTATCTCGCCCCGCCGATTGCCGCCGTATTCCTCTTGGGCGTCTTCTCGCGACGAATTAATGGAACGGGGGCGCTGACGGCTATGGTGTCGGGATTTGTCATCGGCATGATGCGAATCGTGCTCGAGCTCTCGAGAAATCATCTGAGCGGAATCCTTTACACTTTTGCCACCATCAACTTTCTCTACTTCTGTATTCTGCTCTTTATCTTCTCCATCGTTGTAATGGTGGTGGTCAGCCTGCTGACCGCGAAGCCTTCGGAGGCACAGTTGAACGGCTTGACGTATGCGACAACAGTGGCAGAGGACAAGGCGAAATCCCGGGCGAGCTGGAACAAGACCGATGTGATCCTTTCTGTGGTAGTCGTCGTTATCATCGTTCTCGTATTCTTGTACTTCTCCCCGCTCGGGGTCGCCGGCAATTAAAGGCAGCGGCACCTGGGATGGGGCGCTCATCAGTGAAGTGCCATTGACTGAAAGCGGAGGAACGTTCGCATGAATCGCGGTATCAAAGGCGTGCTAGGATTCCTCATCATCGGCGCACTTCATTCCGCGGCTCAAATTCCCGCGACGACGGTCATCACCGGCCGATACGTGAAGCCCAGGTGCCCGGAATGGCTTCATACTGCGGTCTTTTATCAGGTTTATCCGCAGACATTCTACGACAGTGACGGCGATGGCATCGGTGACCTGAAAGGGATCATCGAGAAACTCGACTACGTGAAGAGCCTCGGTGTGGACGGTATCTGGATCAATCCATTTTTTCAATCCCCTTTTCACGACGCCGGGTACGACATTTCAGATTATTATCACGTCGCGCCGCGTTACGGCACGAACGAAGACGCAAAGCATCTCTTCGAGGAAGCCCACCGGAGAGGGCTCAAAATAATCTTTGACTATGTGGCGAGCTATACGTCCATCGACAATCCCTGGTTCCAGGAGTCGGCACGGCAGGAGAACAACACGTTTTCCAACTGGTACATCTGGACAGACAACGTCTGGAGGGATCCGCCAAAGGCATACGGTGATCTCTTCATCAAAGGCTATGGACGCCGCAACGGCCAGTACATGCGCAATTTCTTCTGGTCCCAGCCTGCTTTGAACTTTGGGTTTGTCCATCCCCAGGAACCATGGCAGTTACCCGTCGATCATCCCGACGTGCTTGCCATGCGTGAGGAAATGAAGAAGGTCATGAGATTCTGGATGGACATGGGAGCAGATGGCTTCCGGGCGGATATGGCCGGGGCGCTCGTGAAAAATGCTCACGTCGGGGAAGGCGATTCTTCATTTGCGATGCGGGACGAGCCGACAAAACGGTTTTGGCGGGAGATACGGCAAATCATGGATGCCAAATACCCGGCGGGGTTCATGGTGTCGGAATGGTCATATCCTGAATCTTCGCTGGACGCAGGTTTTCATGCCGACTTCTTCCACTGGTTTGCTGGCTACAACGACCTTCTGCAGAAGGAAAGTTGGCGCATTCTCAACGGGTTCTCCGAAGGTCACAGCTTTTTCGACAGAGAGGGAAGAGGGAACATTAGGAATTTTCTCGATCACTATCTGGAACAGTACGCCAAAACGAAGGACAAAGGCTATATCCTGCTCCCGCTCGGGAACCACGACGTTTCGCGGTTGAATATCCGGCGCACCCGGCACGAACTGGAAATGATCTTTGCGTTCTCGTTCGCGATGCCCGGAATTCCGTTCATCTATTATGGCAACGAGATCGGTATGCGACAGCTGTACGACCTCCCCTACGTTGAAGGTGCATACAAGCCGCGGGCGGGAGCCCGCACACCGATGCAGTGGTCCCCCGGCAAGAACCTTGGTTTTTCCACAGCCGATTCCGGCAAGCTGTACCTGCCTCTGGATTCATCGCCCGATGCGCCTACAGTGGAAGGACAACAACTCAACCCAAACTCATTGCTGAATTACGTTCGCCGACTGATCCAATTGCGGAAGAATGAACCTTCGCTGGCCGGCTACGCTGAATTTGTGCCTGTGCTGGCCGGTAGCAATACGTACCCTTTCATATTCGTCCGGGCAGCCGACAAGGACGTGGTCCTTGCCGTGTTCAACCC
>PMJR01000143.1 GCA_003158475.1 Ignavibacteriota bacterium
ATCCGGCGGGAGGCGCCACGCCGCCAGTTCCGTCGGCTCGGGATGGATCTCATCCACGGGGAGCGGAATGGTGAGGCCCTGGGTCACGGGAAAGGGCCAGGGGTTCCGGTACACGTACAATCCCTCGACCTGGACCTCCTCGGGATAGATGGCGATGTCAATGCGCTCCCGGACGAAATGGACGATGGGCAGAAGTCCTGCAACGAACGGCAGGACCGCGAGACACGCGGCGAGGCCGAACATGGGCCCGAAAAGATGACGACGCCTACGGAACCATTCGCGGTTGATCGGTAATGGGGGACGGCGCATCCTATGACTCCTGGCGACCTCGTGCCCTCGGGCGAGGGGAGGCGGATGATGACGCCAACAGCCACTGACTATCGGGACCACGCCCTGCGCGAGCGGGGCGGGAGAGACGGAAGTGGGTAAGAGGCCAGAGACCAGAAGCGAGAGATCAGTAGTCAGTGGTCAGTGGTCCGAGGTCAGAGTGAGTAATCAGCGGGAGCATAGTCCCGGTCGGGGGGCCGGGTCAAGGGGAAGGGTGATTGCGAATTGCGCGATTGCGGAAGGCCGGGCGTACGAGTGTGGATGGAAGAGACGATCCGGCTGTGGTCTAAGAATTGAAATCCCTCTCCTTTAGGAACCGCCTGGAAGGGAGTTGTTCGCATAATGAAACATATAATACAATAATAAACATAATAGGTTGACATATGGCCAAATGACAGGCTAATAGTTCTGATATTGAACTGGATCGAGTCGACTCAGTCTCGACCGGAGAGTCTGATCTTGTTGCCGTGACCGGAGACCCGGGCCATCATGCCGAACGATTACACCGCCACGACGGTCCAGAAGGTCTTCGACATTCTGGATCTCTTTAAGCAGGGTGATCAGTTATCCCTCCAGGACATCAAGGAGAGGCTGGGTATCAGCCGGTCCACACTCTTCCGGCTTCTGTACACGCTGGAGAAGAACCAGTATCTGAATAAGACCGAGACCGGGAAGTACGAGCTTGGCCTGACTCTCTTCATTCTCGGCAACAGCTTCTCCATGGAAAGTCAGCTCAAGAAGGCGGCCGCGCCGCACATGAGGGCCCTCTCGCAGCGGGTCAACCTTTCCATCCACCTGGGGATCCTGGTGGGGACCAGCGTCGTCATCCTGAACAAGATCGATCCCCCGAACCGGATCACGATGTTCTCCCGCGTCGGCATCGCGGTGCCGGCGCATTGCACCGGCCAAGGGAAGACCCTCCTGGCCTTCTCGCCGCGCGAGCGGGTCGAGGAAGTGATCAACGCCAACGGCCTCAAGCGATACACGGCGAACACGATCACCACGGCCGATGGGCTGTTCGAGGAATTGCGACGCATCCGCGAGCGCGGCTATACGATCGACGACTCCGAGCACGAGCAGCACATCAGATGCGTGGGGGTGCCCATCCTCGGAAAACAGGACGAGGCAGAAGCCGCGTTGAGCATCACGGGGCTGGCGATGGATTTTGAGTCGCACGAACGGATCGAATCGACGGCACAGATGCTGCGGGAGGCCGCGCAGCACATCCGCAAGGACCTGGGGTTCTGCTAGCGGACTGCCGGTCACACACAAATGGAGTGCATCGCCATGGAAAAGCTCAACGGCGTGATTCCCCCGATGGTGACCCCCTTTCAACGGGATGGACGGGTGGACGAACGGAATCTGACCAAGCTCGTGCAGTTCCTGACCGAGCGAGTTCAAGGTCTCTTCATCTGCGGATCCTACGGGAATGGCCCCCTGATGAATCTCGAAGAAAAGAAGGGGGTGATCGACGTCGTCGCGAAACACGTCCGGAAGGAGACGCAGTTGATCGTCCACGTGGGGTCCACGAACGTCCGCGACTCGGTCGAGCTTGCGAAATACGCCGAAGGGGCGGGGGCGCACCGGGTTGCCGCAGTCCCCCCCTACTATTTCCACCACACGCGCGAGAGCATCAAGCTGTTCTTTGACCGGCTCGTTCAGGCGGTGCGCATCCCGGTCTATGTGTACAACAATCCGAAGTTCACGGGAGTCGCCCTTGACGTGCCGCTGGTGCAGGAGCTTGCCGACCTCGGGGTGGCGGGGATCAAGGACAGCAGCTTCGACATCATGGTCCTCGCAAACTTCGTGCGGGGGATCAAGCAGCCCGAGTTCGACGTCGTGCTCGGCACAGAAGCGATGTTCCTATACGCGGCAACGATCGGCGTGAAGGCCTTCATCCCGGGTCTCGGGAACGCCTTCCCGGAGATCTGCGTCGACCTGCATACGGCGGCGATGAACCGCGAGGCGGAGCGGGCGCTTGCGCTGCAGTGGAAGGTGAATGCCTTGCGGGATGTGATGTATCTGGCCAAGTCCACCGTCGTCGCCGTTTACGCCCTCCTGAAGATCCGGGGCGTGTGCGAGGCGTATCCGCGCGAGCCGTTCATTCCCCTCTCGGATCAAGAGTGCGATCGGATGAAAGCGGAGCTGGCGGCGGGCGGGTTCCTCGGATAGGCCGACGGGGCGTCCGAGATGGCACACCACACACGCACCGAGGGAACTGGCGGCATGCACTTTGCCACGATCGATTGCGGAACCACCAACTCTCGGGTCTTTCTTCTCGACGAGAATCTGGTTGTGGTCGGGAAGGGGTCGCGCAAGGTTGGCGTGAAGGACACGGCGGTCCACGGCTCGAACCACGTTCTGAAGACGGGCCTCGCGGAGCTATTCGAACAGACGGTTGCGAGCGCGGGACTGCGGCTCTCCGACATCCGGTGCGCGATCACGTCGGGGATGATCACCT
>PMJR01000071.1 GCA_003158475.1 Ignavibacteriota bacterium
CTCCCGGCGGAGGACCTCGCGGCCGGCTGGGCATCTCTGGCGGGGCGGGCCGCGGAGGCGGTCCCGGAGCCGGCTGCGGCCCTGGACTCGGCACTCTCCTCCGGCAGCGGCCCCGTGATCGTTGCCGGCTCCCTCTACCTGGTTGGCGCCGCAAGGTCGATACTCGTCGCGGACCCCGATCTCGTGCCCGATCCGCCGCTGCTCCACCCGGAGGTCGCGCCATGACAACAGACCGCCACGACGCCCCGCCGTCACCCGCGACCGCGCAGCTTCCGCCCACCCAGATCGGGCCGCGTCTCTTCGAATGGGGGATTCGTACCTACGTCATGGGCATCATCAACGTGACCCCCGACTCGTTCTCCGACGGAGGGGAATATGTCTCGGTCGCAAAGGCTGTAGATCATGCCTTGGCGATGGCGGAAGAGGGGGCTGATTTTATCGATGTGGGGGGCGAGTCCACACGCCCGAAAGGGGCTGCGTACGGCGAGGGAGCGGAGCCGGTCGGCGTTCAGGAAGAGCTCGACCGTGTTCTGCCCGTGATCGAAGCACTCGTTCGACAGGTATCGGTCCCGATTTCGATCGACACGTACAAGTCGGCCGTCGCCTCGCGCGCCCTCGCCGCGGGCGCTTCGATCGTCAACGATATCAGCGGTTTCGGGTTCGATCCTGAAATGGCCGGGACGGTGGGGAGGGCGGGGGCCACCGCAGTGGTCATGCACATCAAGGGGACACCGAAGACCATGCAAAAGGATCCCGCGTACCTCGACCTCTTCGGCGAGATCCATGCCTTCCTGGGAAAGGCGGTCGGGACGGGTGAGAGACACGGGGTCCGGCAGATGCTTGTGGATCCGGGCATCGGCTTCGGCAAAACGGCGGCAGACAACTACAGGCTTCTCTCGGGACTTTCCCGGTTCGGCGATCTCGGTTACCCGGTCCTTGTCGGCCCGTCCAGGAAATCATTCCTTGCTTCCGCGTCCGGGCTGCCAGTGCACGACAGGCTCGAAGCCTCCCTCGCGGCCGCAACCTCCGCTGTCCTCTCCGGCGCACACGTGATCCGCGTACACGATGTCAGGGAAACCAGGCGCGCCATCTCCGTTGCCGACGCTGTCCGCGGGGCTTCCCGCTGAGGGCGGGGCAGACTACTTCCATGGGAGCGACGTATGGAATTCTTCAGAATAGGTTTCATCTCTGTCGGACTCTCCGATGTCATTGACATCCTCCTCGTCTCCTTCATTTTCTACCGGCTGTATGTCGCGATGCGGGGCACGATCGCGATACAGATTTTCGCCGGATTACTGCTGATTCTTGCCTTCTCCCTGGTGGCGCAGGCCTCCAATCTCAAGGCGATGACGTGGATCCTTCGCACACTCTCCGATATCTGGGTCCTCGCGTTCATCATACTGTTTCAGCCTGAACTCCGCAGGCTCCTTGTGCTCATAAGCCGGAGCCCGATCATCAGGGTCTTCCTCAAAATCAACGTCGACGAGTCCATCGACGAAGTGGTCGCCACGGTGACGGAGCTCTCCCGGAAGAAAATAGGGGCCCTCATCGTGTTTGTCCGCGCCTCGGGAATACGGATGGCAGTCGAAACCGGCACCAAGCTTGAGGCCCATCTGAGTCGCTCGCTCCTCCTCTCCATTTTCAACCCCCGCTCTCCCCTGCATGACGGGGCGGTGGTCGTCAAAGACAGAGTGATCGAGGCGGCCCGCTGCACGCTCCCCCTGTCGAATCTCACGGCATGGGAAGGGCAGCTTCTCGGGACGAGGCACCGGGCAGGACTCGGGATCTCGGAGCAGGCCGACGTCATTGTCGTGATCGTCTCCGAAGAGACGGGCATGGTCTCGATTGCCGAAAACGGGACGCTCTACCGGGGCCTGACACCCGCTGTTCTCCGGAAGGAACTCAAGGCGCGGTTCAACGTGGAGGCCGACCGGTCCGCCGCTGCGGTGTGGCGTGTCCTCAAGACGGGGGTGCAGGCGTAACCGTGAGACGGTTCGACGAAGAACGCCATGATATGATCGCGCTCCTGCGGGACAGGCTGATCACCGATGAGAAGATCCTCGGGGCGATGGTCACGGTGGAACGCCATCTCTTTGTTCCCGAGCCGTTTACCAACAGGTCATATGAAGACTCTGCCCTTCCGATAGGGAAGGGGCAGACGATCTCCCAGCCCTATACGGTCGCATTCATGACCCAGGCCCTTGGTGTTCGGGCCGGGGATAGGATTCTCGAGATAGGGACAGGGTCGGGGTACCAGTCTTCCGTCCTTTCGGTGCTGGGAGCGCGCGTCTTCTCCATAGAACGGGACCATGAACTCCTTGCCGGGGCGCGGAAGATGTTCGACCGGCTCGGTTACCGGATTGCCACGAAGGGGGGGGACGGGACAGTGGGATGGAAAGAGTTCGCGCCCTACAACGGCATCATCGTGACGGCCGGCGCACCGGATGTACCCAGGCCGCTTACGGAGCAGCTCGCCGAGGGGGGAAAGCTCGTGATCCCCGTCGGGACACTCCAGCAACAGGCGCTCATCGTGATCACCAGGCACGGTGAAGAGTTCATCCGTCGTGAGATCGAAGGTTTCAAATTCGTTCCCCTCATAGGCAAAATGGGATGGTAGGGAAGGCTCCCGGAGAGGCCGCCGAAAAGAAGGGCTCCGGGGTATCCCGCCGAGTCCCTGTGATCGTAGGACCGACGGCATCCGGGAAAACAGGGGTCGCGCTGCGGCTCGCGGAAATTCTGGGAGGGGAGATAATCTCAGCCGACTCCCGCCAGATATACAGATTTCTCGACGTAGGGACCGCCAAACCGACCCCTGCGCAGCGGGAACTGGTGCGTCACCATTTCATCGACGAGCTGGATCCGGATGAGGAATTCAATGCGGGGAAATTCGGGGAGCTGGGAAGAAGAGCGGTCGATCAGATATTTACACGCGGCCGCCTCCCGATTGTCGCGGGCGGATCGGGGCTTTACGTCAGGTCGCTTATCGACGGGTTGTTCGAGGGCCCCGGAGCGGACCCGGAATTCCGTTATGCGCTGGAAGAACGCATCAAGCGTGGCGGACTGCCTGATCTCATGGAGGAGCTGCGGCGGCTCGATCCTGAGACTGCTTCACGGATCGACCCGACGAAGCCTCGCCGGGTTGTCAGGGCGCTGGAGGTGATCCATGCGACGGGCAGGTCCCTCTCATCCCATCACGCTTTGCCGAAGATCGAACTGGATTTCGTGCCGGTCCTTTTTGGTCTCCTCTGGGAGAGGAAGGAGCTCTACCGGAGGATCGACAGCCGGTGCGACCGGATGGTCTCCGGAGGGCTTCTGGAGGAAGCTGCATCGCTGGAACGGGGCGGTTACAACTTGAGCCTGAACGCACTCAACACCGTGGGGTACAAAGAAGCGTTCGCCCTCCTGAGAGGGGATCTCACGGCCGGGGAGATGATTGCGGAGTTCCGGAAGAACACCCGCCGCTACGCAAAGCGCCAGATGACATGGTTCCGTCGCGACGGCCGCATACGCTGGATACGTATGGATGAGCAGACAGCGGAGGGTGACGTTGCGGGGGGCATCGCCGGGGAGCTTTGCGCACCCTCAGCCCGGGACGCAGGCTGAGCGAATTCAAATGAACCTGGGCTCATTCCCTCCACTACTACCTCCACGCAGGTCCTTGATTTACCGCAGCGTGTTGCGTATATTTCCGCTCGTCGTTGGAACAAATCGGGGCGTGGCGCAGCCCGGCTAGCGCGCCTGGTTCGGGACCAGGAGGTCCCGGGTTCGAATCCCGGCGCCCCGACAGTAAGAAGAGGGAAGGGACTTTACTGAGCACAGCTCGGTAAGTCCCTTTTCCTTTGGTGCCAGCATGGCAATTGCTCACATTCAATCGGTAAAATGTAGAAACCTCTTGTAAAAACCGGTACACGAGGGCTTTTTCCGTCCCACCGGACCGGAGCTGCAGAGGCAGAGTCCTCAAAAGCGGGGCACTTTGGGGACATCCGCGATCTCCTTCTCTCTGGCACGCATGGTGATGCATTGCACTGTATGATGATGTGCACTCACCGCGTGGCGTACTTTCTCATAGCGGCATCGCTCCTCCTATCCCGCACTGTTTTCGCCTCCGGCTACGGGGACGTGGCAGTCGTCGTCAATACCAACAGTCAGGTCTCCCTGGCGATCGGCAGTTATTTCCAATCAGCGCGCGGCATACCACAGAGAAATATCATCCGTGTAAGCACATCGACCGCCGAGACCATAACTGACGCTGACTTCGTATCGCTGCGGGGCCAGATTGAAACGTACCTGCAGAACAACCACCTCACGGATTCCATCGATTATATCGTCACGACAAAAGGAGTCCCCCTGCGCATCGACAGGTGCGATTCCGGTTGGGTCGGCTCCGCATCAGCCTCCGTCGAGAGCGAGCTCATGTGCGTCCTGGGACCCTTGAGCGATCAAATCGGGGAGGGCGGGGGAATCCCCTCGCCGTATTTCGGTCAGACAGCGCACTTTTCACACAAGGCATTCGGGATTTACCTGGTCACGAGGCTCGACGGTTACTCGGTCCAGGAAATAGAGCAGCTTATCGACAAATCGGGGCCGGGAGTTCATCTCGACCCCGCGTCGTCATTTGTTCTTGATCAGGATCCTCAATGGGGAGGCACGTACGCGACGTTGAACACCAACCTCAGGAAAGCACGCGACATTCTTGCCCTGAGTGGCGCGTCAACCGTTCTCAATACGGACACGGTATTTCTGACGCGGCAGTCGGGCATTGCGGGGTATGCAAGCTGGGGGTCCAACGACCATCACGCGGCGCAGTACTCGGATGACGGGAGTCCGAACGATACATGGGCGCCTGGAGCGATTGCCGAGACCTACGTGTCCACCTCTGCGCGGAGTTTCATGGCCCCCGCGGTGTCCGGACAATCACTCATCGCCGACCTGATTCATGAGGGAGCGAGCGGCGCCAAAGGCTATGTCTACGAGCCCTTTGTCAGTGGGATGGCCGACGTGTCGATCCTTTTCGACAGGTACATATCAGGCTACAACCTTGCCGAGAGCTTCTTCAGCGCTTCGCAACTCTTGTCCTGGATGGACGTTGTGGTCGGCGATCCGAAAACGTCGATCGTTACCCGTCTCCCCCTTCCCGTCCAGCTGAGCTCTTTCGCGGTCCTCCCCGTCGGTGACCGGTCGGTACGGGTTGCCTGGACGACGCTTTCCGAAATCAAGAGCTACGGATTTACGGTGGAGCGGGGTGCAGCGGCGACCGGTTCCTTCAGCGCGATCCCGTCCTCGTTTACCTATGGAGCGGGAACCTCCCTGACAACGCACTCGTACTCGTGGGTTGATAACGGCGTGGCACCGGGATCGTATGAATACCGTCTCGGCCAGGCTGACCTCGACGGGACGGTGCACTACAGCGAGTCCCGCGCGGTGACGGTCCCCCTGAATGGTGCGGACGGGGGGCAGGCAGCCGTCGCATCGGCAGTCGGACTGTTGCAGAATTTTCCGAACCCATTCAATCCAGCTACGTCGATCAGCTACAGGCTCTCCACAAACAGCCTGGTGACGATAACGGTGTATGACGCCGCCGGCCGCGAGGTCGCGCGGCTTCTCAACAGGCAACAGGGACCCGGCAGCTTCACCGTTACCTGGGACGCGCATTCGGCAGCGTCCGGAATGTACATCTGCAGGCTGCAGGCGGAAGGACGGACTTGGGAGAAGAAGATTGTGTGTCTGAGATGAACGCAGAGCGTTCCGATTGCATCTCGCGCGTCTGAGAAGTATCTTAGAAAAGCGAAGGATCGACCTCAGGAGAGCGTAGAAACATTGCCGGAACCCTCACGGACGATCTCGGGTTGATCACCGGTGAGATCGATCACCGTCGAGGGGCCCGTGTGAAACGGACCGCCGTCGATGATCATTTCCACCCTGTTGTTGAAACGCCCGACGATCTCATCGGGATCGTTGAGAACAGTCCCATCCTCCAGCGTCACGCTGGTGCTCAGTACCGGGTGCCCGAGCTCCCTGATAAGGGCGAGCGCTATCGGGCTGTCCGGTACACGAATGCCCACCGTCCGCCGCTTCGACACAAGTATCTTCGGGAACTGCTTCATTTTTGCCGCGGGGAGGATGAATGTGTACGGCCCCGGGATGAGGTGCTTCATCGTCCGGAATGCCATGTTGCTCACGACCGCGTATTCACTGACGTGTGTCAGGCCCGAGCAGATGAAACTGAACGGTTTCTCTTCCGTCTGATGCTTGATCAGGTGGATCTTCTCGATCGCATTTTTGCTCTCGATGCTGCACCCGATGCCGTACACGGTATCGGTGGGATAGATGACGATCCCGCCCGCCCGTAGAACCTCCACGGCCCGCTCGATGAGCCGGTGTTCCGGGTTGATGGGATGGATGGCAAGTCGCATGTCGATTCCGGGGTCCCTGGTGCATCATAGGTACAAAGAAATCCAGAAAATGGCAAAGCGATGAACGGCACGGTCAGGCTGGGGGAGTGCGAGATCCCGTACACGGTCCGCCCGAGCGGGCGGGCGCGGCGCGTCTCACTCCGGATACGGGAAGCCGGACTCGTGGAGGTGGTTGTCCCGATCCACCACGTGATGCCTGCCCCGGAGACAGTTCTGAAACGGCACGCCGCGTGGATTCTCCGGACATTGGAGAGGCTCAGGGTTTTCGGCGGCAGCGCGGGAGAGGTGACTGTGGGAGCGGGTTCCCGCATCCTTCTCCTGGGAGCCGAACGCGCGATTCGCATCGTCCGTGAAGACCGGCGAAGGCCTTCGGTGGCGCTGACAGAATCTGAGATCATCGTCTGTCTCACGCGCGAGAGCCCGGAAGATATCCGACCTCTCCTGGAACGGTGGATCAGGGCGCAAGCTGACTCGATCATCCCCGTTCGCGTGAGCGAACTGAATGAACAATGGAAATTCCGTTACAGCAGCATCACTGTTCGAAACCAGCGGACGCGCTGGGGGAGCTGCTCAAAGAAAGGGGCGCTCAGCTTCAACTGGCGGCTCGTCATACTCCCGGCGGCGGTCGCCGATTACCTGATCTGCCACGAACTGGCTCATTTGAAGTACCTGGACCATTCACCCCGATTCTGGAGAATCGTCGAGACGATCTGCCCCTCTTTCCGGGAATCCGAACGGTGGCTGCGCAGGCACGGACGTACCGTCCCGTTGTGATCCACGTCATGTTCCGGATCGTATCCTTGTGTTTTTTCGCCGAATTGACTATGATGGGTCAGCCATGACCCGCCCCCTTGACATATTGCTCGTGGAAGACAATTTCGAGCACCTCAAGCTGACCACCTACATTCTCAAACGGAACAATGTCCCGGGGGAGATACATGTGGTGCGCGACGGCCAGGAAGCGATCGACTATCTCTACAGAAAGAACAAGTTCTCCGACGAATCGCTCAGTCCCAGACCCTCGCTCGTCCTTCTTGATTTCAATATCCCGTGCGTGGACGGCAAGCAGATTCTGAAGATGATGAAGGAAGATGAAGGACTGAAGGACATCCCCGTGGTTGTCGTCAGCTCCTCCAACCGCCAGGAAGACATGGCGTTCGCGGCTGCGGCAGGTGCGAGCGCGTACATTTCGAAATCCTCCGGCTTTGAAAAACTGAACGAAGCGCTCGCAAACGTTCACACATTCGCCTCGCCTCCGAGGCCCTGAGTCGCCGGGCTCTCCCGCTGCCCTTCCTGTTCTGCTCGTCACTGTCCCCCTCATTCGATCCTCCTCTTGCTACTCGCAGCCGATTATCGTATTCTTTCACTTTCCGGTCCTTCATCTCCCATTGTCAACCCTCATGTCCACCTGGCTTGTCGCGATCGTCGGTCGTCCCAACGTGGGCAAATCCACGCTTTTTAACCGGATCGTGGGGCACCGCGACGCTATCGTGGACGATGCGCCGGGTGTAACGCGCGACCGGCATTACGCAGAAACGGACTGGGGAGGGAAACGCTTCACGCTCATCGACACGGGGGGATTCGTCCCGGCCTCGGACGACATCATCGAAACGGCCATACGCGAACAGGCCCAGATGGCGATTGAGGAGGCGGATGAGGTACTCTTCGTCGTCGACGGAAGGGAGGGGAGACTCCCTGCCGACGTCGAAATCGCCGGCGTGCTCCGGCGTGCACAGAAGAAAGTCGTCCTCGTGGTGAACAAACTCGACGGAGACTCGGTCGCAGGGGGGGCCGCGGAGTTCTATTCACTCGGGCTGGGGGAGCCGGTCCCCGTTTCGGCGCTCGCCGGCCGCCGGGTGGGAGACCTCCTCGATATCGTCACGCACGACATCCCCGGGGAGGGGAGCGCGCAGGTCGATCCCCGGCTGAAGATTGCGGTAATCGGGAAACCAAACGTGGGGAAGTCGTCGTTTGTGAACGCGCTGCTTCAGGAAGACCGGCACATTGTAACGGAGATCCCCGGCACCACCCGCGATCCGATCGACGCCATACTCCGCTTTCACGGGGAGGAACTGCTCCTGGTGGACACGGCGGGGCTCCGCAGGAAGAGCAAGATCAAGGAAAGCGTTGAGTTCTTCAGCACGGTCCGCACACTTAAGAGCATCGACCGCTGCGACGTGGCCGTCGTTCTCCTCGATGCGACACAGGGACTGGAGCACCAGGACCTGAGAATCATCGAGACGGCGGTGGAACGGAGACGCGCGGTGGTTATCGCGGTGAACAAATGGGACCTCATTGAGAAGGACGACAGCACGGCGCGATCCTACGAACGCGCCCTTGAAGAGAAACTGAGGATTTACGATTTCATACCGGTAATTTTCATCTCCTCGCTCACCCGCCAGAGGATCTACAAGGTGATCGACCTTGTCAGGACGGTCGATGCCGAACAAAACAAGCGCATCCCGACCAATGAAGTAAACGATCTCCTCCTCGCGGACATCGGCGCGTTCCCCCCGCGGAGCCGCTCGGGGAAGGAGATCAAGATCAAGTTTGTGACGCAGGTGAGGGCGAAGCCTCCGGTCTTCGCGTTTTTCTGCAACGAACCGAAGCTCGTCGACGATACCTACAGGCGCTTCCTGGAGAACAAGATCCGGGGGCACTTCACATTCAGCGGTGTTCCCGTCATCCTCACATTCAAGCAGAAATGAATCCATGGCGCGTCGGATCCTTGTGATCGGGGGACTCGCGGCGGGGCCGAGCGCAGCGAGCAAGGCGGCCCGGACGAATCCGGATGCGGAAGTGGTCCTCTACGAGCAGGGAGAGGCCCTGTCGTACGGCGTCTGCGAGATCCCGTACCATATTGCGGGGGAGGTGAAGGCGGAGGACCTGGCGGCCTTCACTCCCGAGAGGCTGCGGAGGACCCGCCGCATCGATGCGCGTGTCCTGCACCGGGTCGAGGAGTTACAGCCGCAGAGGCGGACACTCCGCGTGCGTAACCTGAGGGACGGGACGAGCTCGGAGGAGAGGTTCGACCGGCTTGTCATCGCCACCGGGTCGCGTCCCAGGCGCCTGGGTTTCGAGGGGGAAGAGTCGCGCAACGTGTTCCGGGTGAAAGCGCTGGATGAGGCCTATGCGCTCAGGAAGTTCGTCGGTGAGGAGCATCCCCGGACGGCCGTTATTGTCGGCGGGGGATACATCGGTATGGAGATGGCCGATGCATTCAAATCTCTCGGGATCGACGTCACCGTGCTCCACAACTCGAGCCTTCCGATGAAGGCACTCGAACGCGAAACCCGCGAACGTGTTCGTGAGGAGCTGGAAAAGAACGGCGTGCGGTTCGTCGGGATGGCACAGGTGGCCGGCTTCGTCCGGGGTCGCGAGGGAAAGGTCACCCATGTGGTGACCGCCGAAGGGTCATTCGAAGCCGCAATCGTCGTTGTGGCGATCGGCGTCGAGCCGAACTCGGACCTCGCACGGGGGGCGGGCATCCGGACGGGTGTCTCGGGAGGGATCCTGGCCGACCAGCGGCAGCAGACGTCCGTCGACAATATCTACGCCGCCGGCGACTGCTGCGAGGTGAAGAACCTGGTCCTCGGCAGGCAGGCCTACATCCCTCTGGCGACGATTGCAAGCAAGGCCGGATGGACGGCGGGGGAGAATGCCGCCGGGGGGAACGCTTTGTTCCGGGGAGCCATCCGCGCCATCGCAGTGCGCGTCTTCGGCCTTGAGGTCGCCCAGGTAGGGGCGAGCGAGGACGACGCCCGGGAGGCGGGGTTCGACGCCGTAGGCGAGACCATCACCGGCTGGTCCCGTGTCGCGGTGATGCCGGGGAGCGAGAGGGTGACGGTCCGCCTCATCGCCGACAGGAAGTCACAGCGCCTCCTGGGGGCGAACGTCTCGGGGCGGGAGGGGGCGGTCCTCCGCGCCAACACACTTGCGGTGGCGATCCAGCAGAAGGTGACGATACGCGAGATGCAGCAATGGGACCTCGCCTACAGTCCCCCTTTCACGCCCCTCTGGGACCCGTTGCTGGTGGCGGCGAACGCAATGCAAAGGAAGCTCCGAACCCCATGAAGAACCTGACCATCATCGACCATCCGCTCATCAAGCGTGACCTGACGGTCCTGCGCGACCGCCGGACGAACAACCACCTTTTCCGTACGACGCTTCGTCGGATCGCATCCGTCATGGCCTTCCAGGTGACGCATGACCTGAAGCTGCAAACACGCGCGGTCCGGACACCGCTCGAGACTGCGCGCGGGTACGTTCTGGCGGACGACATCGTGATCGTCCCCGTCCTGCGGGCAGGACTCGGGCTCGTCGAGGGTTTTCTCGATTTCCTTCCCGAGGCTCGCGTCGGACACGTCGGCCTGTACCGGAACGAGCAGACGCTCCAGCCCGTCGATTATTATTCGAAGTTTCCCCGTTCGCTCGGCGGGAGCCTCGTCCTGCTTCTCGATCCGATGCTCGCCACCGGGGGGAGCGGGAGCGCTGCGATCACGTTCCTGAAGAAGAAGGGGGCGCGCCGCATTCGTTTCGTCACACTCCTTGCTGCGCCGGCCGGTGTCCGCAAGGTCACCACGGATCATCCTGATGTCCGCCTGTTTTCATGCGTTCTCGACAGGCGGCTCGATGCACGCGGGTACATACTCCCCGGGCTCGGCGATGCGGGGGACCGCATTTTCGGCACAGATTGAAAATCACGCCGGTCTTTGGCGTGACTGAAGGGCACGCCCTTCTGCGGCCTCACTGACAGTCCTGCCGGTCTCAGGCGGGGTTGACACTGACGCCGTTTTCAGGCGTCACGGGATGCTGCCGGCCGGATCCTTGACAATCCCGCCTCAACCCGATATATTTTCCTGTGTGGTTCCTCCTTCGCCGGAGCGGTTTTCGCAGCGCGGAGGGGGAGTGTGCACTTGTTCTCATCCAACGATGACCAATCTCAAGTACAAAAAAAAGCTGGAGGATCTCCTGGTGATATGCCAGAAGAGCCTGCCGAAAATGGATGAGAATCTGATCCGCCGGGCATTTGAATTCGGGTTCAACGCCCACCGCCACGACCTC
>PMJR01000137.1 GCA_003158475.1 Ignavibacteriota bacterium
AGGTTGAACAGGAGCTTCCCGAAGAACACCGCCCCGGGGGGTGCCAGGAGCTGGAGGGTCAGCGTCGTCCCGCGCTCCTCCTCCATGACGAATGTCCTGGAGAGTCCCGACATCGCGGCGAAGAAAACCACCACCCAGAGCATCCCAGAGAGCGCGTCCGGCGATGCACCTTCGCTGCCGAGCGAAAACAGTATAATCGAGATGGTGGTGACGACGAACATGAGGAGTGCGCTCACCGCATAGCGCGTCCGGAGTTCGGATCGCCAGTCCTTGAAAAAGACGGAACCCACCGACCTGAGGAAAGAACGGAGGGGGGTCCTAGCGCCGTTCATTGAGGTCCACCCTCCTCTCGTGCGCGTCGATGTCCGACAGGTCGTTGGTGGCCACCACGAGGATGCCGTGACCGCGCTGCTCCGCCATGACCGTCCGGACAATGGCTACCCCCTCCCCGTCCAGGTTCGACATCGGTTCGTCGAGTACAAGGACGGGGGGCGTGTGGATGAGCGCGAACGCGTACTTGACGCGCTGTTTCATCCCCGACGAATACGTCCTGACCGGGTCGTGGCGGCGGGGAAAGATCGCCACCCTTTCGAGCAGTGCGTCGGCGGCGCGGGGATCGAACCGGAGTCCCCTCATCCCCATGGCGATCGAGAGATTCTCCACCGCGGAGAATTCCTCGAACATCTGGAGGTAGGGGGAAACGAGCCCGATGAGTCCCCTCTCGTCACGGGGGAAGTCGTCCTGATCGGAAGTGAGTGAGAGCGTCCCCCCTCCCGGCGTCAGGACCCCGCAGATGATCTTCACAAGCGTGGATTTCCCCGACCCGTTTCTCCCGGTGATCAGCAACGTCTCTCCCGATGAGACCGAGAACTCCACACCGCGGAATACGGTCCGCCGGTCGTATTCCTTTCTGAGTCCTTCTCCGACAAGGCGCACGCGTCCGTTCACCGGCGCACCAGCGCAAGTTTGCCTGTGACCGTCCGGCCGGGAAGCGTGAGGACGAATATATAGACTCCCGTCGGCGCCGCGCTGTTCGCCTTCGTCATGCCGTCCCATGTGAACACACGCTGGCCAAGACGCGACTGCGTCTGGCGTGATGCGCTGTACACGAGTTCCATTCCGGAGGAATAAACGGAAAGCGTCCCTTCGTCCGCGTTCGCCGGCAGATACAGGAGCCCTCCCTCACCGGGATGGAACGGGTTCGGATACGCACTTCCCTCTCCGATCGAGGTGGTGCCCGGACCCTGCCGGCCGATCCCCCACGCAAACCACTGGGACTGGTTCGTGACATCGAGCTTGAGAGACAGACCCCCGGGGATGGCCCGGTAGGAATCGTCGGGCCTGTTTCTGCTGACCGTCAGCGTGTACGGGGAGGATGCGGGAGAATTCGCGGGGCAGTCCTGGTTGAGGTTCGCAAGCGCCACCGTGACCGTGTCCGTCCCCGTCGAATAACCGAAATAGGCACTTGCGAGGCAGGGAAGAGCGCCCATGACCTGCTGGGTCGGACTTATCAGATCGTAGTACGTCTCACTCATCACGGGAAAGAGCGCCGCCTCACTGTAGTAATTCACCGTGTCGGCCCGCGGGCCCGTATAGTAGTTCCAGAGTACCCATTCGGCAAACGCGACGCCCAGCGACGATGTCACCGGAGAAGGGAGCTGCCGGAGCGTCAGATCGATCGCCGCGAGCGGACCCTTCGAGTGGATATTCTGCCAGATGTGAAGCATCGTATTGCTGCCGAACCTCTTCGTGAGGTATTTTCCCAGTATCCCCCGGCTGTACATGATAAAGTCGTACGCCGTCAGGGCCACTCCGGGGAGTCGGAACTGGCTATCGCTGTCGAAAAGATAGTTCAGGTAATCGTTTTCGCCATGGTACACGACGTCCTCCATCCACACGGACGTGATCTCATGAAACCATATATCGTTCGTCCAGTAACCGTAGGAGCCGATCTGTATCGCGTGGTGAAATTCGTGCGCAAGCGTCACGCGAAGCGAAGGGATTCCCCTGTTTGCCGGCGGCGTGACAAACGAGAAATCGTTGTGTATCTCGATGGACGTTGAATAGGTTCCGCCTTCCACCTCAGGAATGTCGGGGGGAATGTCGGGCGTGGTGAAGCCGTATGTACTGGAGCCAAGGTTGTAGATGTAGATGTCGTATTCGCGACCGCCTCCCAGCGTCGAGTCGCTCGGGGGAGCAAGGAATCCGAGTGTGCCGGTCTCGTACTCGTAGACGTGGGCCATGATTGCAATGGCAGAATCGACGAACGCCCGCACGGTTCCCGGGATCCTATGTCCGGCGGAGTCGAGGAGCGCCGGCGCATCCGTTCCCGTGGTGTCGAAATGGAATCTAAACCGGCCGCTGTCCGCCACCACGCTTGTCTGGAGATCCGGCCGTTGAAGGAGCGAATTGAGCGCCGATCGTTCCTGGGCGCCGAGTGTCGCACGCTGATGGATCGCCGCGGAGAGGATCGGGAGCCCGCACTTGACCGGAAGTCCTTCGCTTCCCGCCGGCGAAAAACGTGTGGCAAGCGTCCGGCGCGCTTCAGCCCGAAGGATCGTCGCGGGCGAACGCTGCTGGGCCGGAGCCTCTGTGGCGAGCACAAGAACCGCGAAGAACACGGCTGCGGCTCTTCCCTGATTGTGTATATGATCGGTCATGGTCTGAGGGGTCGAGGAGGCCGGTCACCGTTTGAAGGGATCGAAAAGGATGGACACCGTCCCCCCGTCGGTCCGTGAGAGGATGAGGTCCCTCACCGTCCGTGAGACGAGCGGTGCGATTGCAATTCCGCCCACCCCCCGCGCGCTGCAGATGCGGACACCGGCACCGAAGCCAAGCGGGCCCCCGTAATACGTCTCAATCGATTCCGTGGATTCATTCCTGACCGTGATGTCCGGGCGCCCGTCCCCGTCGATATCCTCCACGATGATATCATCATCCCCCTCCAGTGAGACGTTCCTGATCCACTCCGGGTCGCTCCGGAATGAACCGTCCGGGTTCCGGTAGGCGATCATAAGAGCGTTCACCGGCTTTCCCATGAGGACGATGTAATCCCTCCCTCCCCCCTGCCGGAGCGTGGCCGGGATGATGCCGACCGCGGAAGAGGTTGAATCGCTGAATGTCAGCTCCGGTTTGATGCTGCCGATTTCGAAGAACGGCGTCACCTCGGCGGACTGAAGTGTGGAGATCCGGCCGGAAGTGCTGGATGTTATATACGCAACAGTGTATGTCGGGCCGCTGGCGGATCGTTCCATTGTGGCGGCCGCGATCCTGTCGGTCGGACTGAAGCGCATGCTCCGCTCCAGGAACTGCCCGCCGCTGATCTGCTCGAAGAGGGCCAGCGAGACGCCCTTTTTCTCCTGCCAGGCGTACCGGAGGAGCATCCTGAGCGAAACACTGTCGGTCCATGCGTGAAGCACGTATGGTTGCGACCCGGTGGGGATTGCAATCGTGGAGGCACGAAGAGGTGAGTTGTCCAGCGCCAGGACGCCGACTCTGTCGCTCGACGTGTGGGAGCAAATGAGCGCAGGCGGACTCCCCGAGGATGGAAGTGTGCACGTCAGGTGTGCGGGCCTCTCGGGCACGAACGCCATCGCTCCGCCGCCGAATCTCCCGTGTCCGTTGTTGAAGAGAATCGAGACGGTGGATGAATTCGAGTTTGCAACCGCGATGTCGACGAGCCCGTCGCCGTCCAGATCCATGGCGAGAAGTCCGCGTGGCCTGCTCCCGACGGCATATGTGGAAGGCCACGCTGCCTTCGGCCCATGCTGCGCGTTCGCCATGAGGACGAGGCGCCGGGATGCCCGCTCCGCCACTGCGAAGTCGGTGCGGCCGTCCCCGTCAAAGTCCGCCAGGGCCCATCCCGCGGGGGCGGCACCGGGACCCAGAAGCGTCGGAGGGTTGAACTGAAACGGCCCGACGCCGGTGGACACGATCGTCCCTTCCTCCGCGGGGGCCACGATGTCAGGGAACGCGTCGTCGTTGACCGAGGCGAACTCCACCGATAGCGGCCGCCCGGGTACCTGCATCGTCGCATAGATCAGGATATCTCCTGCAGGGGTCGCCTTCAGGAAAACGATCTTCCGTTCCGAGGGGATTGCAACCGCCACGCCCAGCATACGGCGGCGCTCGAGCCACGTACACGCCAACGCTGCTGGCTCTCCGGGGATATCGACCGTAACCTGCTCGGAGAAAACCATCCTGCTGATGCCGTAGAAAAGGACAAGACGGTTGGAAAGCCAGTCGCAGAGTATGACGTCGGGGATTCCGTCACCGTTGATATCCGCCGTCCTGAGATCGCTTACGGAGACGTCGCTGAAGAGTTCGGGTCCGGGGGCGAATCCTCCCCCCGGTTTCCCGAGGAGCGTGGAGACGCCCGCCCTGTTCCTCCCGTAAAGGAGTATGTCCATCCTCCCGTCGCCGTTGATGTCCGCCAGCGCGACGCGTTGTGATTTGACAGGGATGGCGATCAGTGTTTCCGTGTACTCCGTCCCATTTTCCCTGAGGAGCGACACCGATCTTCCGTCCGATGTGAGGGAGACGTACCCCCCTTCGCCTCCGCTGACCGAGCGGGTGAGCCCTCTCCGTTCCCCGGCAAGCGGGGTCGAGCCGAGGACGATAATGTCACCGGATTCCCCCATTCCGAAAATATGGAGCCCCGGAGGAGACTGGGAGAGGACCGCGATTTCCGCCCGTCCTCCCCCCTGGCGCTGCCGCACTGCCAGCCCGGTGGGTGTGAATCCGAGCGTGCGTTCGGCCACCTGGCCGAATGAGGTGTACAGCCGCTGGGCGTACAAGACCTGCAGCCAGAGCATGTTGACGGTGCACAGGCCGAGCATCACCCGCCGCCGTGGACAGCAGAAAAGGAGTGAATCCAGCAGGAAGTGTGGGAAGGGACTTGCCGTTGCTACCCCCGCTTATGGTCTTCTATTCGCGAGCCGGCGCTCCCGGCGGAGAAGTGCTTCGTCGAATCGCCGGATCTCGTCCTGGCTCTCAGGGATGACCCCCGGGACACTGACAGGCCTCCCCGATTCATCGATTGCGACAAACGTGAGGTAGGCGTTGTTGGCGCGCCGGGAGTCGTGCCCCGATCTCGACTCGGCCGTAACCACGACGCCGATCTCCATCGATGTGCGGAAAGCGCGGTTGACTGAAGCCTGGAGCGTCACGACATCGCCGAGCCTGACGGGGTGATGGAAATTGATCTCGTCCACCGACGCTGTGACACACACGCGGTCCGCGTGCCTCTGTGCGGCGATGGCCGCCGCAATGTCGATCCAGTGCATGAGTGTGCCCCCGAGCAGATTCCCGAGGCCGTTCGTATCGTTGGGCAGGACGAGTTGCGTGGTAATGACCTGTGAGTCCCTGACCGCTTTCGGAGTCATCATTCCACCCGGGTCAATGGAGGTGCTCCCGGCAGCGACGCCGTCCCCATCCCCGTCTTCGGCGGGGCGTTCTTCAGTTCTTTCGATACCCGTTCCTGGAGGGCGTCGGCCCTCCCCCGGAGGACG
>PMJR01000020.1 GCA_003158475.1 Ignavibacteriota bacterium
ATGATGAACGCAAGGACGATCTGGAGCGCCAGCGTCACGTCCCCCGCATCGAACAGCGCCACCGCAACGGCCGGGAGGGCGCCTGCAATCGGGCCGACATACGGGATCAGATTCGCGAGTCCCGCGAACACGCCGATGAAAAGGAAGTACTTCACCCCCAGAAGCCAGAGGGCGATCGTCGCCAGAATCCCGAACGCCACGGCATCCGTGAACTGGCTCCGGAGGTAATTCCCCAGCTGGATGTCCATCTTGTACAGGAGGTCAAGGGCAAACTCGAAATACCTGTTCGGCACGATGCCGATGAACATCTTTTTCATCTCGCGACCGTCTTTAAGGAAAAAGAAGACGAGGAAGGGGACCGTCACGGCATAGAGGATGATCGAAAGCCCTTCGTGGAGTATGAAATCCACTATCGTATCGCTCAGGTATGCGCTGAATTGCTCGATTTTTTCCTGCAGATTGACTTCCCCCAGCCCGATGAACCCGAGCTTCGCGCGAACGACGGCCTGAAGGCGGAGAATCACCTCCGAGGTCTGCCGTGAACCCGCCCCGCTGCGCAGTGTCATGATCTGATTATAGACTACCGGCGTCAGTATGCTGATCAATATCCATGCAATCGAAATGACGAAAAGAAAGAACACGACGGTGCTTGCCGTGCGGGAAAGTCCCCGCACTTCGATCGCAGTCACGATGGGATCGAATATGTATGCAAGCAGGAACGCCACGACGATCATCTTCACGACGCCGGGAACCAGAAGGAGAAGGAGGATCAGGAGCGCGAGGCCTGAGAAGGCAAGCCACCGGTTGAGGACGAGAGAACGTGCCGGATTCATAAGCGCCTCGATCCTTCTTCGGATTTCTTCGGCCGGGAATGCCTGGCCGTAGCGGCGGGGGGCGTTCCCTCCGTAAGCAGCGTCTGCACCCTGTCATTCACCGCGCGGAGTCTCATCCCGATGATGGCGGCGAGGCTGAGGACGATTTTCACGCCCAGCCGGGGGTTCCGCTCGATCAGGGCGAAGAGGTCGGGCTGGAAGAAGCCGAATATGCGNNGTCATGCTGTTGTGGGAGTCGTCCGTCAGAATGCTGACCCGGCCTGTCTCGATGATGTACATCCCGAGCCCGGGCTCGTCCTGGCGGAAAATGACCTCCCCCGCTGAATACTCCCGCTTGTGGAGTATCCGCTCGACCGAGGCCAGCTCACGACGTCCAAGCTCCGAAAAGATCGGAATGGAACGAAGCGTGTCCCTGAACCTGACCTTCCTCCCGTCGTGCTTCCTGAGTCCGAGAAACGACAAGAAATCCATGGGCAGAGCTCCTGTAATTACTTGAGAATGTCGCCGACCGATTGTCTCTTGTATCCGGCGGGGAGCGAAAATAGGTCCTCCGCGAGGGGCCGTTTTTCGATCTTCACAACTTCCTGAGATTCCAGGATCTTCCCCTCGAGGCGCGTGTTCGCGAGCAGCGGGAATATGCCGAGCTTTGTGAGCTCATCGTTCCAGGCGGTCCCCTGCCCCGTCCGTTCCTCCCCCAGCGCCCGGGCCAGCGACGCGGAAAGTCCCCGCAGATCCCTGGTCCCCCAGATCTCCGTCTCCGCCTCCCCCTGCCCTATCAGGAACTGCTCGCACCGGTAGCCCAGGATCTTCTTCGTCTTTCCTGTCTTCTTCACCGCTGCATGTTCAACCGCCTCTGCGGGCGAATCCGTCCGCGTTTTCCCCTGCGGGATCTCGAAGTAGGTCTTATTGTCGTCGTTCAACATCCGGATCACGCGGAGGTCGGAGCGGTAGATCATCGTGCTGGCGGGAGTCGTCGANNATTCCTGCTTTCAATCACACCCTCAAATTGAGCGCGTAAAGTCCCGCAGGCGGACCCGAAGGTGAAAATGAGAAGCATAAGTACGCGGATCATGGGATCGTGAAAAAGGAAGCTGTCCGGAAGAGCCCGCACGGCTGGAAGCCCGCGGTGCTCCGAAGATAGAAAAAATCGACACAAGAAAAAAGGATGCCCGTCACAACCTCCGGAGAAGGAGGAACACCGGGAGGAGCACCGCCCCCACCACGAATCCCCCCGCATGGGCCCACCAGGCAACTCCCCCCGCGGCGGCGTCTCCCCCGGCTGCCGAGAGAGCACCCTGAACGAACTGGAGGAGGAACCAGAACCCCAGAAAGAAGAAGGCCGAAAGCTCCACGACGGGGAAAAAGACAAAAAGCGGTATCAATGTCAGCACGCGGGCACGCGGATACAGGAGAAAATACGCCCCCAGGATTCCGGAGATTGCCCCGCTCGCCCCGATGAGCGGAGCGGTCGAATTCTGCTGCGCGTAAACCTGCACAAGTGCCGCGCCCGCTCCACAGAGAAGGTAAAAGACCAGATAGGATCCATGCCCGAGGCGGTCTTCCACATTGTCCCCGAATATGTACAGGAAGAGCATATTGCCGAGCAGGTGCATCCATCCTCCGTGTATGAACATGGAGGAAAGAAGCGTGAGGGCGGGCCGCACCACCATGTGCCCCTGGAGGAGCGATGCNNAGCTCATAGAGAAACACGGCTCCGCAGAGCGCGATGAGAATATAATTCACGAACGGGACCGTCTTCGACTTGATGGTATCCCGGAGGGGAATCATCGGCGGGGCCTTGCCGGGGGGAGGTTGGTCATGTGCTGGCCCCAATGGTAACTATTCGACGCCGGATTGTCAAGGAAGCGACCCCGCCGCGCCTTGCATTTCCCTGACCGGATTGCTATCTTTGCGCATTGATCTGTTCTCTCACCCGTTGCCGCTTCCCTTGAGGCTCGTTCCGCCCTACATAGAATCCCTGGAGCCCTACAAACCGGGGAAGCCGATCGCCGAGTTGCAAAAGGAACTCGGCATCACCAATGTGGTGAAGCTGGCATCCAACGAAAATCCGCTCGGTCCTTCCCCCCTCGCACTCGAAGAAATGCGGCACCACGAGCAGGATCTCCACCGCTACCCCAACGGCGGGCTTGAGCTGCGTGAGGTCCTTGCCGGACGATTCCGCCTGAAAGTCGGCAACGTCATAGCGGGGAGCGGCTCCGAGGGGATCATGTCGAACATCATCCGGGCCTTCCTCTGCGACGACGACGAGGTGCTCACCTCCGAAGGGACATTTGTCGGCTTCTA
>PMJR01000058.1 GCA_003158475.1 Ignavibacteriota bacterium
GTCCCGGTCCCGCCCGTCCCACGGGACTCTCACAAACGAGTCACCCGGCGTGAACCCCTCCAACGTCCTGATGAGGCGTCCCGCCACGGTGAATATCTTCACCGTTACGTTCAGCGGTGACGTCTGGTTCTGCCTGAATGTGAACTCCGTGCCAGATCCCCCGAAGGGGTTCGGATAGTTGAAGACGTCCGTCACGCTCAACCGGTCGCTCGAAGCAACTTCGAAGACCGTCTCGGCGCTCCCCGAGTTGTCGAATGAGTCCCACGCCCTCACGCGGATCGTGTTCTTCCCCTCCGGCAGGTTCTGCATCTGGTACTGTATCGTCCCCTCACGGTAGCTGTCAAGTTTGCTCGTGTAGTAGTTCGTCAGGTCCGTGCTCTGCGAGGCGTTATTGAGCCAGGCCTCAATCCTGTGTCCCACCCCCGATGTCGACGTGTTGATGCCGCTCGAATCCGCCAGGTCGACGAGCAGGAGCGGGTTCTCCCCCACCAGGTCTCCGGCGCGATAGCTCCGGCTCCCGACGTAGAGCTGAAGGACGGGGCCGGTTTTCGGATTGACTGCGGAAGAGTCGGTCCCCCCGATATGGACGTTCCCGGTGTACGCCTCGGCATCGGATCCCGTGGCGTCAGCTCTGTAGACATAGGCCACGAGTCTCCCCCGTGAGAGACTGTCGCCGTACTGTATGTCCTTCGGAACGATGAATGTAGCCGCAAATCTCCCGTTCGTGACGGAGTTCTCTCCGCGGAACAGGAGTCCTCCTGTCGCCACGTACGGCCACGCGGGGGTGTTCGGGTCGAAGTTCACGATCGTCTGAGTCCTGCTCGCATCGTTGAGAGTCACCTGCACGCGGCCGGTATAGCTCACGTCGGTCTTGTTGGAAGCGTCCCGGATCGTCCCCGAGACTGCAACACGGGAGAGCGAACGGAGCTGTGCAACGATGGAAAGTGGCACCCCGGCGCTGTCGAGAGGGCGGCCGTTGATGCTGTCGAACGAGGCATACCCCCGGGGGAACTGGAGGCGCATCGTCGGGTCCCCCATATAGGAATACTTCTGATCGTTGTCGCTGTTCCCCCACATCGCCTTGTATGCGAAGAGGGCGGTCGCCGGGCGCTCTATGACCACTCTTCCGAAGGCATCGCGGCTGAACATCGCCAGGTAGGTTCCCTCGTTAAGCGCAGCGTTTTCTCCCGCATACACCTTCCTGTCCGCCGAAACGACGCCGATCGCCCCCCCGTCCGGTTTGTTGATCAGCACCTCACTCCCCGTACGATTCAGGGGATCATCAAATTCGGAGAAGTTGCATGTGGCGAGAAAGAAGACCGAAAGCCGGTCGGTGTTTCCGAGCTGGGGGACGGAGGTCGGTATGTCAAACACGTCGTTGTTCGAGAGCTGGACCGGGTTGCCGTGGCCTGCGAAGTTGACGACGAGGACCCCCTTGTTGATCTGGTCTATGATCGCCTGGTACGCGCCCGGCTTCCGCCTCCCCGCGGCCGTGAAAACCGTCGGGTACTCGGCAAGATAGATTTTCTTCTTCTCGAACTCCGGCGGCGTGAAGAGAGGACCGGAAAGTGTTTCCATTGCATCGCTGTGGATCGTCCCGTTCCCCGATTCGCCGTCTTCGGGTGTCCATGAGTCATCCCCGATGAAGAGCATGCGCATCTTCCATCCGTCCGCCCCGGAATTGTTCTCATAGCGGATCAGCTTATCAACGAGGGCATCCGATTCCGCCTGCGTCCGCGCCGAGACACGCCCGACGACAAGTGAGGGGATATCTGTGCCGCCGAACTTCGCATAAAAATCATCGGTCCCGAAACTCCCGAGGTCATCCAGAGATTCCAGAGTCTCCCACGTGGGAACAAAACTCGTCGGGGTCCCCAGAATCGCTTTGTAGTCAAACGATGCCTGCCCGAGCATCAGGACGAACTGCGGGGCCGGCGTCCAGTTGTCGTAGGCGTATTTCAGGAAATCCCTTATTCCCGTAACGTCCGTGACCCCGCCGCTGAATTCGTTGTAGATCTGGTTCACGTCGGCAACGTACACCTTCATCCCTCCATGCGACGGGTCGGACCTGTACTGGGCCAACCGGTCCGCTCCCGAGCGGTACTGGGAGGCGGTTACAATGATGAAGTCCGCCCCTCCTGTGTAGCCCCTGATGTTCTGGTTCGAGATCTTCGTTCCCGCCGACGGGACTCGCCAGGAGTTCCCCGCCACCGCCCAGTAGGCCGAAGGGTTCCCCGCCGTCTCGGAGGCGCGAAAGAGGAACGAGCCCCCGAGACCCGTAACGATCCGGGCGTTCGCATGATCCGTCACGTTGAAGACCATCGGCATAGCGCTGAAGTTCTGCAAGTGGTATTCGACCACGGCAC
This sequence comes from Ignavibacteriota bacterium, assembly GCA_003158475.1. Classification (GTDB taxonomy): domain Bacteria; phylum Bacteroidota; class Ignavibacteria; order UBA10030; family UBA6906; genus Fen-1273. Next base: position 2,367 of record PMJR01000058.1, read on the forward strand.
TCGTATCCGGAGCGTAGAAACGGAGGGAGTCGTTTACGCCCGAGAGTGACCTCGGGTACAGTATCTCAAACCAGTCTATCCACCCCCTGGCATCGTTCCCCCCGCCGACGTACGCAAAGTTGAGCTGGCTCGTGTTCCCGGGGAGGGACGACTTCCCGCTTACCTGGAAGACTCCTTCCGTCGCCACGGTATAGCCCCCCGAGGGAGACAGGGGAGCATAGCCCGTCGCGCTTCCTCCCTCGCTCACCGTGAATGCGGAAAAATTGTCCGCCTGCCCGGCGAGCGCGTAGCGATAGAGGAGAGAGCCGGTCGGCACCAGCCCTGTGAGGTTGTTCACGTACGTGAACGAAGAACCGCTGTTCACCTGCTGGCCGAACCACTTCCGCCCGCTCCCCTCACCTCCGACGAGCGAACTGAGAAGAAGGTTTGTTTTTTCCTCTTCCAGCGCGACCCCGTCGGTGAACGTGTCTTGCATGAGATCCGTGACTGACGAGGCAAGCGACGCCTGGGAGACCATCCGTTTTCCCGCACCCCCCCCGTACGTCAGCCAGTAGTAGTTCACCTCGGAGTAGTCGTGGATGTAATGCCTCAGCGTCTTCCCCTGAGCGTCATAGCCCCACCCCCTCACCCCCTTCCCATAAAAGACCGCGTAGTCTCCCGCATCGAACTTCCCGTCGCTCTCACCCGACACGTAGATCGCATCCTCCACCAGGTCGCTCACGCGCGGGGTCGTGATGATTTCCGGAAGCTCTCTCCCCCCGTTCCCGTATATCCTGATCGTGCGCGGGTCGATGCTGCCGACGTTGATCCCCAGTGACGACAGGTAGGTGGCGTCCAGACGGTACATCCCCTCCGACGTCACCGGGATCCGGTACCACTCCCCCGAGGCGAGGACGCTCGGGCCCGGTGACAGAACTTTCGCAAGGCTCCTCGCCCCCCATGTCCGTGCGGCCGCATAATTCACCGGGAGGTTCTTCAACAGCGGGTCTTCTCCCCTGTTGACCAGCGCCGCCGACTGCGGCCCGAAGGTCAGTTCCACCACCACGCGCGTGTACTTGCGTACGGTCCTGGCCGACGGGTTGAACTGAACCGGCATGATCCTTATACCCCCCAGCAGCATACTGCGAACTTTCCCCGCAGGCGCGAGTTCCGCCAGGGGGCCCGGCAGGAACCGTCCCAAACCGTAGCGCACCGGGTCCGCTTCATACAGAAGGGAACCGGGGGATTTCTCACTCCTGCGCAGTGTGGGGACCGGGACAACCATCGTGTTCCTCATCTCCTCGTAGTCGGCCGCAATCACCCGGAGCGAATTCCCCTGTTCACCAGGAAATGCCAGAGGGATATACCGGTACCGCAGATCCGGGCCCCCTGCCGAGGCGCTCCCTGAAGCGCTCTGTCCCCCCTGAAACTCAATTATCGTATACTGTGTCCCCCCGAAGACAACCGCACGGTGCGCAAGATACTGAGGCCGGTACTCTATCTGTACGGACCGGACATCCGAGCGGACCACATTCACATCTCCGCCGCGCGCCGCGACACTCAAGAGCAGGACCAGGAAAACCGGGAGCCCGCTTCGTATTGGAACCCTGTGTGAGATCACTCTGCTCGTACAAGAAAACAAAAAACCGAACGTTAGAAACCCATAACATTCGGCGTGACAAATCCGGTCTGCATTGCCGAACTGGGTTATTCGTTAAAGGATCGTTCGTTCGACATCATGGAGCGCCCGTTTTGCGTCATGTCCCGGCGCATCCGCTCACCCCACCCAACCTTTAACCGAACACCTCTATAGGCACTGCTCCGGATTTGGTAGTCTACAATTACACATGGAATATAGAGATTATGGTCCTGAATGTCAAGATTATTTGCGGACTTCTCCTGCTCCCCGGAGGTTGATTCTGAGGCCAATTTTCATTAAATTTCTGAACTTCAATCGGTCGAATACCCACGCACCACCGCAGGGACGCATGTCCAGACCACTGAACATACTTTTTGTTTCAAGCGAGGTTGATCCATTTGCCAAGACCGGCGGTCTGGCAGACGTCTCAGGCGCCCTCCCCCAGAGCATCAAGGGGAGCGAGCAC
>PMJR01000129.1:0-182 GCA_003158475.1 Ignavibacteriota bacterium
CGCTCCATTGTCCCGGGAGGGGTTTGACTGTTAAGCCAAGACGGAGATCGCTGCACTCGAGAAATATTGTAACGGATCGTGATGAATTTATACCACGCAAGAATAAGAGCGCGCTTGGACATCGAGACACTTACGGGACCCGGAGTCCGAGAGTTCCACTTTGCACAGAGATGAAAGCTCGG
>PMJR01000129.1:195-27590 GCA_003158475.1 Ignavibacteriota bacterium
TCACATTTTGAGAAAAGTGGAACAGAGTCATGACTCCGATAAAGAAGAGCAAAGCCATGACGACAAGATTGGGTTTCGAGCGCTCCATGATTGTATATTGCTCCCCTTCTGTGGCTATTGATTTCTCAAGTTAATGAAGAGAGTTTCGAACGCCGGATCCCACAGTCTCGGACATCAACGTCGGTGATGAACATCATTTGCAGCAGCCGGGTCCGGTTCGAATTCGAGTACGGTAGAATTCATACAATAGCGTTTTCCCGTTGGAGCTGGCCCATCGTCGAATAGATGCCCCAGATGCGATCCGCAACGGCCACAGAGCACTTCCGTCCGGTTCATGCCATACGAAGTGTCCGGACGATAGACAGCGCTGTTCTGGCGCTCAGGGGCGAAGAAACTCGGCCAGCCGCAGGAACTGGAGAATTTTGAATCTGAGCGAAACAGAGCATTTCCACACACTGCACAGTAGTAAGTCCCAATCCCTTCATAGTTCCAATACTTGCCCGTAAAGGCTTCCTCTGTTGCACCCGTTCGCGCGACTGCGTAAACATCGGCAGGAAGCACTTTCATCCAAACGGAATCCTGTACGTGCAAGACTGTCGTGTCCGTCCGGGAATAGTAATGATTCATCGGCTTTCCTCCCGTCGTGTTCAGGATGCCTGCGGCAAACAGAGCTGTCAGTACAGCCATAGCGGCGGTTAAATTCATGGTCGATCCAAAATGTGGGCCGGCAGTTAGGTCGTCAGCAACTGCTCAAAGAACCCGCCGAACCGATTGTTCTGATCGATGAAATGGATCTCTAATATCCAGTCGCGCACGTGGCCGAAGATATCCGGAGCCTGCATCTGTTCGTGGTTGTTTGGATGGATATAATTGCCTACTTCTTCTCCCAGAATCGTCTCGTCAGGAAAGTTACCGATGAGGTATCCGCAGTGAATATTACCGAATGTCCAACCGTACCTTTTTGCAAGGTCGTAGATGTAACGATAAAAACTCCGCGCCGCTAAGATTCTGAGTCGAATCAAAATGCTCCTTCCCTTTGTACCATGCATCTTCGATATCGTTCTTCAGTTGCCGCTTCCGCATATCAGTGCCGACGACGTATGTCCGTCCACAATCGGCCTCCCAATCTTCAAAGACAGGGCCGAAATCGAAAAACACGATGTCGCTTTCACAGATGAGTAAATCGGATGGATTTTCCTTATACGGGAGGAGTGTATTTTTCCGGCGCGCACAATTCGTTTGTGCCAGCACTTGCGAATACCGACAATGTCGTAAGCGAGTTCATACATTTCTGTATTAAGCGTTTTTCATTTTTCCCCGCAGCGATCAATCCGCGGTGTTCGGCATTGAGGAACAACTGCTCCGCATTCTTCTGGGCGCGGAGAAGATTGGCTTTCCGTTCAATGTTGTCCATTATGAAATGTAGTAAAGATTTATGTAGGAATCTAAAAACTCATCCAAGTTTGATATAGTTGTAGATATGGTTTACTCCAAAGTTGATATATCTATAACATAGCGGAACTTCACCTTACCGTCTAAAACCTCCCGATAGGCTTCTGTAATGGAAGCTCCGTCAGCTTTAATGATTTCTATAGTCCTGTTCTTTTTTCCAGTTCTTCAGGATATCGGTCTCCCACCACTTTAATCTCATCCAGCGCGGAATTGATCCCGCGCAACTCTTCGGAGGTCAGCGTGATGTCCGCCGCCCCGATGTTTTCTTCAAGGCGGTTGAGTTTTGTCGTTCCCGGAATGGGCACAATCCACGGTTTCTGGGCGAGGAGCCACGCAAGCGCAATCCGGGCAGGCGTTGCCTTTTTCTGTTCAGCTACCTTCTTGAGTAGTTCCACGAGACCCTGGTTGGCGGTGAGCGACTCGGGAGTAAACCGGGGAACGATGCTTCGAAAATCCGACCGGGCGAATGTGGAGTCTTTGTTAAACGTTCCCGTGAGATAGCCCTTTCCCAACGGGCTGAACGGCACAAAGCCGATACCAAGTTCCTCGAGTGCAGGGACCAATTCATCTTCAGGGCGTCTCCACCAGAGAGAATATTCGCTCTGAACAGCAGTAACCGGCTGTACGGCGTGCGCACGACGGATGGTTTTTACCCCCGCTTCGGAAAGCCCCCAGTGTTTGATTTTGCCTTGCTGAATAAGATCTTTCATCGTGCCCGCTACATCTTCAATCGGCACAATGGGATCCACGCGATGCAGATAGTACAGGTCTATGATGTCCGTGCGCAGGCGTTCTAGTGAACCCGCGACGGATTTTCTGATTTGCTCGGGGCGGCTGTCCTGCACCTGCTTCCCGTCCTGTATTTTAATGCCGAATTTGGTGGCGATCACCACCTGCTTGCGGCAAGGTGCCAGCGCTTCGCCCAACAGCTCTTCATTCGTAAACGGTCCATATATTTCGGCGGTGTCAAACAGTGTAATACCTCGATCCACAGCCGTACGAATCAAAGAAATCATTTCCTTCTTGTCGTGTAGTACACCATAAGCGTAACTCATGCCCATACAACCAAGGCCAACGGCCGACACCTCCAAGCCGCTTTTTCCGAGTCTTCGCTTCTTCATAGCTTCTCCTTTTGACAATTGCTATTGCTTCATCACCTTGTATCGAATCCAAAGGGTATCATTCTTCCGTAGCTCGACGGATTTGAGTTTTAGCAGAAGGGTCTTGATTCCAAAATGCTCGCTGAGCAGACTCACTGCCTGCACCATGTCGACCGAAGTCGCACCTGTGACGATGTAGGAAATCCCTTTCTTCTGCAGCATCGAAAGGTAGTCCTCCGGAGCGCGCTCACTCACCGCGCAGATGAGGTGATCCCCGTCGATTTTGCCATCCACGGAGGAGAGCATATGGCAGATGATACAGGGTCGCATTTCACACTCTTTGCACTACGTCGTGATTGGTTGCCCCGGTCTTCGATGACAAATATAGGATTTTCGCCCGGAGGCAACTATCCTATTGTTACGGGAAGATTGCCTAATCCTCCAGGAGTCTGGAGTCTCAGGGTGGAATTGGCTATCTTGAGCGAAACACCGGAGCGAGCAATGACGAAGACATCCGGGGCGGCCCTGGCCAAGAGCCTACTCTCCATTGCATTGAGATACTGCACCGGCGAAGGGATAAATGCGACACCCCTGCCGGGACTTACGGTGGTCAGGCGAGACAGGATCATTCAAGCCACGCCTGGCATGTACGGCCCGGAGGTCTGCTTTGTCCTCCAGGGGGAAAAAGCGGTATGGACCGGAAACCGGGTGTACCATTACAATCCCACAAACTATCTGGTGAGTTGCGTCGATATCCCGGCAATAGCAGAAGTAGTCGCGGCATCGACAATCCACCCCTTTATTTGCCTTAAGCTTGAGCTTCAAGCCTCGACTGTCTACGAGATACTGCAGGAGATCTCACCTTCCGAAATTCGCCCGGGCGAGGCTGAGGGCGGGTTTTATGTGGAGAAGGTGACGCCGGAACTTGCGGGGGCCTTTGCTCGCCTGATGGCGACATTGGAAAACAAGAATGACCTCAAGGTGCTCGCGCCATCAATCATCCGGGAGATCCATTACCGTTTGATGAGCTCCCGGTTCGGCGCAATGATACGACAGCTTGGAGTGGTCGGCAGCAAGGCTCAGAAGATAGGCAAGGTGGTAGAGCACCTTCAAAAGGACTATGCGACGCCACTACGTGTTGCCGAACTCGCACGCATGGCTAACATGAGTCCTTCGGCCTTTCACCTGCATTTCCGGCAAGTAACGAGCATGAGTCCACTGCAGTACCAGAAACACATCAGGCTTCAAGAAGCCCGGCGGCTCTTGAGCATCGAGACCACGGATGCGGCGAGCGTCGCCTTTCAGGTGGGCTATGAAAGCCCGTCGCAATTCAGTCGCGAGTACAGAAGGCTGTTTGGGCAACCGCCGATGCGCCACGTGGAACTGCTTCGGGAAGCCTCTGTGAAACGCGCTGACGGCATATCCGAAGAGCTTGTTCTCAAGAGGATGTCGGTCTGAGCTTTACCGCGCATCTGACATTTTCGTCAAAGGTTTACTGCTTTCAAGCTCGACGGCCGATGTGTCAAACTTGCCAAAGATCGTGGATTGGTACAGGGGGGAGATCCGGCTTCTGCGGCCCGAAGGGAGCTTGCTGAAGAGAAGAGCTGCGGCGCCGTGCTCAACACGAGACAGGAATAGGGAGTACGTATCAATGCATACCGAATCAACAGTGAGAAAGCGGGCGGTGCACGAACCGCCCCCTGCGGTGGGCGGGGAGGGGTGGCGGTACCACCACATGGGGATCCCCACCGACAACCCGCACCAGGGGGAGGTATATCTCGAACACCTGAAGGTCCACGTGTCAGGTTTCGAGACGAGCCCGTACGGGATCGAGTGGATGAGGTTCGACCCGGATTGCCCGGTCCCCGTGCTCATCAGGACCGTGCCGCATATCGCATTCGAAGTTGACGATCTCAACACGGCCATCCGGGGAAAAACGCTTCTGGGGGAAATAAGTTCCCCGTCGGAGGGTGTCAGGGTCGCGATGATACTGGATGACGGGGCACCGGTCGAGCTCCTGCAGTTTTCACGCTAGCGACATCCGGAAGACCTCACGGAGGTTTCGCGCGGATTGTCACACGCCGGAGCCTTCTCGTGCCGGTCTGGAACAAATGGCCCCGAAAGAAGGATGTCTATCGAATGGCGAGGATCGATCATGAATAACCCAGTGGCCCAACGGGATACGCGCCGGCATGTACGTGCGGGCTTGGAGATTTCACATTTCCGATTTGACCCATTGCGATTTTCTGTGATGCCAAGCCTCCTGCTGCTTCTGTCGGTGGCAGTGCTGTGCACATACGCGCAGAGTCCGACCATCAATCCTCAATGGTTGAATGGCTTCTGGAAGGCACGATGGATTGCTCATCCGACTGCACCAGCCACACAATTTGGCATATTCCATTTCCGCAAGACGTTGTCTTTCACCAACCCGCCAGCTTCATTCATTGTGCATGTTTCTGCGGACAACCATTACCGCCTGTTTGTAGACGGAAGGTCCGTGTGCACGGGCCCTGCGCGCAGCGATCTTGCCAACTGGAATTTCGAGACAGTTGATCTTGCTCCATACTTGCAGAGCGGGAAAAACGTGGTAGCAGCGACTGTTTGGAATTTTGGGGAATACCGTGCATATGCGCAACTCAGCCATGAAACAGGGTTTATCCTTCAGGGGAACACAGACAACGAAGCGGTGGCAAATACGAATGATTCGTGGAAGGTGCTGCAGGATACTGCATACACACCTCGGCCTATTGACGCGGAGTCGTTGCACACCTACGTGGTGGTTGCTGCTGGAGAGACATTTGACGCCCGAAAACATCCCTGGGGATTCGAGCAAGTGGGGTACAGCGACCGGGCCTGGGTTGCTGCGAAGGTCCTGACGTACTTGGCGAAAGCCAGATCCTTCGGCACGGACGGGAATTGGCAGCTCGTCCCCAGAACCATCCCCTTGTTGGAGGAAGAACAACAACAGTTTTCATCCGAACGATCGGGTTACGGGGGGGGTGCAGGTCAAAAGTTGTTGAGCGACATCATTCCGCTGCATATTGCGGCGCATGCAAAGACCAATCTGTTACTGGATCAAAGCGAGCTGACCAACGCATATCCACAATTACATGTTTCTGCCGGAAAGGACGCAATTATTACGTTGACTTACGCAGAAGCTTTGATCGACATTAACCGGTTAAAAGGCAACCGTGATTCCATTGGCGGTAAGAGGGTCGTTGGTCTCAGCGACAGGTTTATTCCCGACGGGGGCGCCAACAGGGTCTATGCCCCTCTCAATTTCCGTACCTTCCGCTTTGTGAATGTCGCGATCGAGACGGCCGACGACCCTCTGGTCATCAGCCAGATAACAAGTGTCTTTACAGGATATCCGTTCCACGAAAGGGCATCTTTCTCCTCTGAAAAGTCAGACCTGCAGAAGATTTGGAAGACGGGCTGGCGCACAGCCCGGCTCTGCGCGATGGACACATACTTTGACTGTCCCTACTATGAACAGATGCAATATGTGGGAGACACGAGGATACAAGCGCTTATTTCATTGTATGTCTCGGGTGATGACCGCCTCATGAAAAAGGCCATCACTGATATTTCACATTCTTTCATTCCCGAAGGCTTGACGCAAAGCCGCTACCCAAGTAGAGACATGCAGGTGATCCCCCCCTTTTCCCTGTGGTGGGTTTGTATGATACATGATTACTACATGCAGCGCAAAGATGATGCGTTTGTACAATCACAACTGGATGGAATCGAAAACGTCCTGCGCTGGTATCAGGAGAGAGTCACCGCGAAAGGTATGCTGGGTCAGCTCGACTGGTGGCAATTTGTGGACTGGAGCTGGTCCTGGAGTGACAGTCTCCGCACAGGAGGCGTGCCACCGGGCGCACGCACAGGGGGGTCCTCCATCCTGACCCTACAATACGCGTATACATTGCAGCAGGCAGCAGAACTCATGCGGCACTATGGCAGAAAAGCGCAGGCCCTGAAATATACCACCGTTTCCCGAGCACTCTGCCTGAGCACGTACCGTTTGTGCTGGGATCATACCAAAGGAATGCTCGCAGACACTTACGACAAAAAGGAATTCAGCCAGCATGCCAATATCCTTGCAGTGCTCGCTGATGCGGTCCCCGTAGCGCAGCAAAAACGATTGATACAGAAGATCATGAGCGACACGCGCATTACACAGGCAACCTATTACTTCACATTCTATTTGTTTGAAGCGTTGAAGAAAGTGCAACTTGGCGATGCGTTTGGGGATTTGCTGAAACCGTGGTATGACATGCTCGGTAATGGCCTGACGACATTTGCAGAGAAACCCGAACCGACGCGAAGTGATTGTCACGCCTGGAGTGCATCGCCAGTATATGAATTCCTTTCCTTGGTGTGTGGGATCACACCCGCCGCACCTGCTTTTAAAAAAGTGCGGATCGAGCCTTACCTAGGAGATCTGCGGGAGGTGTTCGGCACAATGCCGCATCCGGATGGAATGATCACCGTTCGATTTATCCGGCGCAACAATACGCTCCAGGCGGAAATCAACTTGCCGGAAACTCTCACAGGCAGTATGCGCTGGAGAGGCAAGAGCCGTTTGTTGCACGGAGGGAAACAAACCCTGAATCTGTGACCGTTCCCGTTGTTTTGCGACGCGCCCTGCGGATAGTTTGGAGGGATCGGGGAATATTCGCAAGAGGTAGCCTGATTATGTCAGCGCCCCAGACCAGATTGGGCATCTTTGGAACTGATCCTTCCTGCTTTAGCTGATCCACCCTCGGTGCCAAACTTTTCACGAATTCCTCTGCACATCCCTTCAATCTGCCGGGAGAATCTAACGAGCAGCGGTCAGATGGATATTCATAACAGAGCCCGACGAGAAGTTCATCGGGCCTGTTGTGCTTCGTGCAATCGATGGGTCACCGCAATAAGAGGAACTTACGGGTCTGGACGTAACTCCCCGCGGTCAGGCGATAGAAGTACGTGCCACTCGTAAGTGCGGACGCATCAAAGACCGCCTTGTACCTGCCGGCGGGTTGCAGCTGATCAACAACAACCGCAACTTCGCGCCCCAGTATATCGAGCACCGTCATATTGACGTGCGATTGTTCGGGCACATCGTACACGATGTTTGTCGTTGGATTGAATGGGTTCGGGTAGTTTTGCTCGAGCCGGAACGCCTTCGGCAGACCATTCGGCAAGTCATTCACCCCGGTTGCGGGGCCGAACGAGAGATCGTCGACGACAAAGATCGAGCCGACATGGGGGAAACCGCCCGCACCGGTGATCGAGAATGATATGACAGCATTGTCAGGGACGTCGGCGCCCGGATAAAGAATCGAAGCCACGAACTCGCGATACACGGATTGTGCAGACCCATCGAGGTATGAGCCCGCCGCGACCCCCGCCGAACCTTTTTCGGCCAGATAGCTGGCGAGGAAGTAGTCCCCGCCTACAGGCGTAAACTTGTAGAACCCATGCAGTGAGCCGTAACGCTGGGAGATGGGGAATCCGGCACCGGAGACGTCTGTGCTGATCAGCGAACAGGAGAGATTGAATGCGCCAAAATTGACCACACCTCCCTGGGCAGCCGACGCACCACTATGTGTCGATGACGATTGGGTCACGAACGTATAGATCCCGTTGTTCGTGCTCCAGCCGACAGGATCTCCGTTCGCCCAATTCTCGAAGCTGGCATTGGGGATTTGTGCGAGACTACTTCCAGCAATCACAACAAGTGCTGCCGTGGAAAAGATGCGTCGGGTACCAAGTGCCATGTTAATCCCTTCCGGTTTTATGTTTCGTGAGATCGAGCGTGCAGCCTAGAGCAAAATGTTATTCCCTCTTCACCTTCAACATCCGCCCGCCGTACTTCCTGCCTGCACTTACCCGGCTTACGCTCTTGCAAGCCTTTGGCAGCGTCACCAGGTCCTGACCGATGGTGCTATGGGCCTTCGGGTCACATATGGTGGGCGAGGCAGCCCTTTTCAAGGATCGGCTACTTGGCGAATTGCTGCATTCTTTCGAATGCATTTCAACATAGATTTCGCCCGCGTGATTTCACGTGACAAACGTCACACCTTTTTGTGATTGCTCGGAAATACTACTTGGACATACCTGTTACCGGATGGAGGACCTCATGAAAGTCAAGGACATTGGGGCTAACAACACCCGATGTCAGTCCCCCGTTGTGTGAAGTGCCTGTAGTCCAAACAATGGGGGTGCACTCCCTGCGACTGCAGGGCCGGACAGAGGCCAGTGGAGCAAAGTGAGGGTCAGGACGGATTGTTGACGGTATTTTTTTTCAAGGCTTCATTCGTGAATCCTGCTCAGGGAGGCCCTTTTCGTGGCGTGCGAGATGCCTCATGGTGTTTTCGAAGGCTTCAACCTTTCGAGTGGAAGGCGACACGATTCACGCTGCGTCGAGTGCGTATTTCGTGCCAAGGAGCTCTTTCGTTTGACGGAACACCACTGCAAGCTCCGCAAGCACAAGTTCAATCCGGCCCCCTTCAACCGTCGCTTCGCAATCTTCAAGCCGCTGACAGAGATCCACCATGCCGATGATGCCAAGCTGCTTGCATGCCCCCTTAAGCTTGTGTGCGGTCTTCCGCACGACCTGCCAATCGCCCGCTCGGGTTCCCGAAATCATCTGCTCGATTCTCCCCGGGGTCTCGACCATAAACATCGTGAGGAGTTGTTCCACCAGGTCCGAGTCATTCGGGCCGCCAAGATTGCGCAACTCCGTAAGAATGGACTCGTCAAAGAGCTCGCTCCTTGCCTCCCCCACATCTGCACTGGCCCGTGCGCGTTCGATTTCCGACGGATTCCGCTTCAACACGGAGACAAGATCGTTCTGCCGTATCGGTTTGGCGATGTACCCGTCCATGCCCGCGGCCAGACATTTTTCCCTGTCCCCCTGCAATGCATTGGCTGTCATGGCGATGATGGTGGTGTGCCTGGAGGTTCCCTCTCGCCTGCGGATCTGTGCGGTCGCTTCGTAGCCGTCCATTTCGGGCATCTGAATATCCATGAAAACCACATCGTAGTCCTGGCGCCGCACGGCTTCGAGGGTCTCCAACCCGTTCCCGGCAACATCGGCTCGATACCCGAGCCGTTGTAACATCCGCAACGCGACTTTCTGGTTGACGAGATTGTCTTCCGCAATGAGCAACCGCAGCGGTACGAGGGGACTCGTCACGGCGTCCGGTTTCCGTGGAGACGCACCGGTTTCCTCCTCCGCGTTCCCGATCCCGGTCTTGTCGGTGTCGAAGACACCGATGATCACGTCATAGAGCTGCGAGGGTTTGATCGGTTTGGTGAGGTACGCCGACAAGCCGATTTCTCCATGCTTCTCCCTGAGCTGCCGCGCACTGGAGGAAAGCGATGTGAGCATCACCACCGGCAGACTCCGCTCGCTGAACCTTCGCCGTATCTCGGCGACCAGCGTCGCGCCGTCCATCTCCGGCATGTGCATGTCGACGATGGCAAGTTCAAACGATTTCTCGTGCTGCAAGAGCTTGAGGGCTTCCACGCCGCTCGCCACGGCTTCCGGAATCATCCCCCACGACCGGGACTGCATCGTGAGAATCCTCCGGTTCGTCTCGTTGTCATCGACGATGAGGAGACGCTTGCCAGAGATCAACGGCTGATCGCCCCACTGGTGCTTCCGTTTAGCTGCCGGTGCGGATGATGCCACGACCGTGAAGTAGAACGTCGAACCCACACCCGCCTCGCTCTCAACCCACATCTTCCCGCCCATCAACTCGCTCAACCGCTTGCTTATCGCGAGCCCCAGGCCTGTCCCGCCATACTGACGCGTCGTGGAGGAATCAACCTGGCTGAAGGACTTGAAGAGTCGATCCAAACGGTCACCTGCTATGCCGATGCCGGTGTCGCGCACGGCGAACTGCAGCTCATAGTGGTTTCCGCCGAGGGACCGGGACGTCACAGACACGACGACCTCGCCCGCGGGCGTAAATTTCATCGCATTACCCAGAAGATTGACGAGAACCTGACGCAGACGAGTGACGTCGCCCACGATGCACTGCGGGGTGTTCTCATCAACCACGTAGGCCAGCTCCAACCCTTTCTCCGCCGCTTTGGAGGACAACAGATCGAGGGATTCTTCAATGCATGTGGCAAGGGGGAATGCCTGGCTTTCGAGGTCGAGTTTTCCGCTCTCGATCTTCGAGAAGTCGAGAATCTCATTGATGATGGTGAGCAGCGAATCGCCGCTGGTGCGGACAATTTCAACCGATTCGCGTTGTTCGTCGTCAAGGGACGTGTCAAGGAGGAGGCCGGTCATCCCGATGATGGCATTCATCGGCGTGCGGATCTCATGAGACATATTCGCAAGAAACTCGCTCTTCGAACGCGTCGCCGCTTCGGCTGTTTCGATTGCCCGGAGCATCTCCACTGCGGCCTTCTTCTGCAGGGTGATGTCCGTTGCAACGCCGAGCAGTTGCGGCTCCGTTCCCCCTTCCGCAACGAACGGGATTTTGATGACCTGCATCCACCGCCGCTCGGCGTTCGCGTTCGTGAACTCCTCCTCGGCGATGACCTTCTCGGAGCCGGACTCCAGGACTTCCAGTTCGTGTTTCCGGGCCTTCGCCACCTGGTCGGGGTCCGGGTTGAAGTCCGCCTCGGTCTTCCCTAAGAGTCCTTCCACAGTGGCCCCATACGATTCGGCCAGCGCACGATTGGCAAGTGTGAAGCGGCCGTCCCTGTCCTTCGCAAATATGAAGCTCGGATTGAGGTCGATCACCTTCCTCAGGAAGGACCGCTGGTCCTGCACCTCGATCGTGCGCACGCGAACGAGATCCTCAAGCTGCTGCTTGCGCGCCGTCAGGGTCCGGACACGGATCCGATAGACTCCCAGAGCTGCCGCGATCAACACGAGGATCGACAGCCCGTCGAACCACCAGGTCTCGTAGAAATGCGGGGAAAGCTCGAACCCCACACTCGCTCCGGTCTCATTCCACACGCCGTCATTGTTGCACGCAATAACCTGGAACCGGTACTTCCCGGGGGGGAGGTTCGTATAGTACGCCACGCGTTGCGTGCCCGCATCCACCCAATCCCGGTCGTACCCTTCAAGCCGGTACTTGAACAGGATCCGCTCCGGAACGGTAAAGCTGAGAGCCGTATAGTGAAACTCCAGTTTCTTCTTGCCCGGGAGGAAAATTATAGATCCCTTCGGCGTTACACTTTCCTTATCAACGATTATCTGCTCGATCAGGACAGGCGGGATAACCCTGTTGTGCTTGATGGCCGCGGGGTCGATCATGACGGCCCCCCCCCTCGTGGCAAACCAGAGCCGACCATCCCGTGCTCTTACAGCGTTTGGCTGGCTTTCGTCGGTCAAGGCGTCCGTCTTCAAGCCATCGGTCATCGTGAACACCCGGGGGCGAACGGCAGCGATTTTGCCGGCTTCGTAATCGTCGATGTCCTTGCGGCTCACACGCGCAATCCCACCGGAAGTGCCAAGCCAGAGATCACCCTGATCGTCGGCGAGTACGCAATAGACCTCATTGGTGATGAGGCCATTACTGGTGCTGTATGTTGTGAACTTGCCATTCATGTAGCGCGTCAGACCGCCGCGGGCAGAACTGAACCACAAACTGCCCCGTCGATCGTCGACAACGAAGCTGACCCAGTTGTCGGCGAGCCCGTCTCGCTGATCGAAAACTCGGCTCTCCCCGTTCTGGAATCGCACAAGCCCGTTTGTCGTCCCGAACCAGAGGACGCCTCCCGGCGCCGGATAGAAGCACAACCCGAATTCGGTGGATGAATACTGTTTTCCGTCTTTCAAAAGATACGGCTGGATATGACCGCCGGCAAATCTTCGAATGCCTATGTGATCCAGAAAGACGATCAGGCTCTGGTCATCTTCCGTGATCGCGGAGATCCATTTTGCCGGAAGCCCCGTTGTCGTATCGTAGCGCGTGGACCGGCCATCCTTGATGTTGATCAAAACGCCCGATTGAGCGACCCACAGACTGCTGTCACGCCCCGCATACGACGCCCCGGCGGGACTGCTGAGCTTTGTCATCTGGCCATCCCGGAGCCGGGTAATGGTCCCGCTGGGACTGCTCATGAAATAGAGACTTCCTTCACGCGTTTGTACGACACCCGTCAGATAGTCGTTGCTGAGACCTTCCCTGGTTGTGTAGGCGGTGATGTTCACGTCTCTAAAACGGTTCAGCCCCTGCATCGTGCCAACCCAGAGATTCCCCTCCCGATCTTCGGCGATCGAATTGACCTGATTGTGGCTCAAACCGTCCGTTGCGTTGATACTCGCCCAATGACCACCGCTCAGACGGCTCAATCCCCCGTGTGTCCCAACCCAAAGAGACCCGTCCTGGTCTTCACGGAGCGCAGAAACAAATTCATTGATAAGACCATCACTGGGGTGAATTGACGTCAACGCGCCGTTGTTCCAACGTGCCAGTCCGTGTGCTGTTCCAATCCACACCGTCCCCTGCCGATCGCCGAGGAGCGCTGATGTTCCTTCGTCAATAAGACCGTTGGCGGTAGTCAGGCTGTCCAGGCGGGCTCCCCGGGTATCGTCAAAGATGCGGACACCCTTTTGTGTACCAACCCAGATCCTTCCACGGGAGTCTTCAGCGATCGCAGTCACGAATGATTGATCGAGTGGGACAGGGACAAATCCGCCCCCAACAAGCCTGAAAAGTCCGTACGCCGTCCCGACCCATAGATTCCCTGCACGGCTCTCGAACACCACCTTGATCTGGGGCTCGGGCAGTCCTTCCGTCGCACCATACCGGCGGACCACGCCATCTTTGAGACAACGCAGGCCGCCATATGCAGTGCCAATCCAGAGACTGCCGTCGCGGGACTCACACAGAACCGAGACGGTTTCGGGAATCCTGGTGCCTTCCGTGTCCGTACCCACTGCCTTAAAGCTCACTCCGTCGAAACGCAACAATCCGGCCGTGGACCCGAGCCAGATGTAGCCATCACGTGTCTGCACACTGACGTTGATACTATTCGCCGACAGGCCATTCTGACGGAGCCATACATCGTGTCCGTACTGGTTGATTGTCTTCCGCGGATCGAGAGACAGAGCTGTCGACGTGATGCCAGCGGCCAGCGCCGCCATCAATGCCAGAAAAATACCCCTCGAAAAGTGCACATATCGGGGAGGCTTCACGGTCCTACTCCTTACAAGGTCAAGAAAGCCCCGCAACGAGCCGGGGAAAACGCATTCCTTAGGCAGTTACAAGATTCATGCCGCAAAAAGCCTCAAAATCGATCTTTATGCGAAGGGTTTTGCCTGCGGGGAGGTTGCGGGACAGACAATTGCAGAATCTTCACCATTTGGTCGAATCCGGGGTCCGGAGACAGCTGCAGGGTCCGATACGCCTCTCCCCGGGGGTCGCAATCGACCCCTTTTCCTGTTACAGCAATCAGTTTAAATGAACCTATCTAACAATTCAGGCGTGGGAATCATACAAGAATCCATTTTCCCAAAGATACGATAACGGTATCTGGAAACAATCCGGTACATGGTGTCCCGAACGATTCTCGGTACAATGACGAATGAATAGAGGAGACTCCACAATCCGTGGAGTTTCCTGGCGATCTTCAGCACCGCGTCAGACTCGGTCGCGATGTCTTCATCATCCAACAAGACAATCGAGGTCAAATCTCGGTGTTCCGATCCGAGCAGCATGAGGATCTGCCGAGCACTTTCCGATTGGAGAGATCCGAACCGGAAGACATTTCGATGATCCCTCTTGATCACAAATTGCACGAATCCGTTGCACAGGTTGCATACACCGTCGAAGAGGATGATGGGATGCGACGATGAGTTGTGGGACGTTGGATGAGCCTGAATGAGGGCTCTGAAGTCCCTTCCTTCTGCACAGTTCACCGGAGAACGACGAGTTTCCTCGTGCTCACGTAGCCTTCAGCGGTCAACCTGTAGAAATAGACCCCCGAGGCAAGTCCGGAAGCGTCAAACCGGATTTCGTGAAAGCCGGGAACCTGCTGCGCACTGACCAGGTCAGTTACCTGCTGGCCAAGAATATTGAACACGGTCAGCGTCACGTGTGACTGCCGGGGTATGCTGTAGCGGATCGTGGTGGAGGGATTGAAGGGGTTGGGGTAATTCTGTTCGAGTCTGAACGCGCCGGGAATCCCGCCGCTCGCCGCCGCGACATCGGTGATTACGACCTGGGCGAGAGGGCGCCGCCAGATTCCGTAGCCATTCGTGCCGGCAAAGAGGTTTGACCCTGAAGCCGCAAATGCGTACACGGGTGTTACAGGAAGGAGTGAATCGACCGGCGCCCAGTACTTCCCCATGTCGGTGGAACGGAAGATCCCGACGTCAGTTGCGGCAAAAACGTTTGTGCCGACAGCGATCAAGGCGTTGATGCTCGAAACAGTGAGACCCGAGTCGTCGGCTGTCCATGTGGCACCTGCATCAATCGAACGGAACATCCCTCCCCCGAGCGTTCCGGCGAAAACAGCGGACCCGACGGAGGCAAGCGCGAACACGTTATGGGCGGTGAGGCCGCTGTCCATGACACTCCACGCCGTATCGCCGATTGAGGAAAGAACCACCCCGCCCCCATAGGTCCCGGCGCACATCCCGGAACCGACAGCGGCAAACGCGTAGACGGACAAGTTTTGAAGTCGGGTGGGCGTCCATATCGCCCCGCTGTCCGCCGAAATGAACAGGCCGTTTGCATAGGTCCCGGCAAGGATGTCGCTCCCGTATGTCGTCAGGGAAATGACGCTCGACATTAACAACCCTGAATCTGACGGAGCCCAGGTCAACCCGCTGTTGCTCGAAACGAACATGCCGTCAAGAAATGTCCCGGCATAAAGGTATGTCCCGCTTGAAGCAAGCGCGAAGACATCAGTACTCGTCAGTCCCGAGTCGATCGCCGTCCAGTCTGTGCCTTCGTCCGTTGAAACGAACACTCCCTGGCCGAACGACCCTGCATAGATATTCTGGCCGTTGACCGTGAACGCATACGCTCCCCCGGGTCCGCTGAGGCGGACCCATTGGGCATCCGCGCGACTCACGACGCAGAGAGCGAACAACGGGAAAAGCAGATACAGAGATACTCTCACGCCTTCGTCTGCAAGAATGTCCCCCGCTCAAGGTCCTCGAAAGCTGTCTGGAGCTCCTTCTGTGTGTTCATGACAATCGGCCCATACCACGCGACGGGTTCTTCGAGAGGTTTTCCCGAAACGAGGAGAAACCGGATTCCCTCGTCCCCCGTCTGCACCGCGACCTCGTCGCCGCTATCAAAAAGCACGAGCGACCGATTTTCCGCCCGGGCGGGGGGTGCGGTATCCATCCATCCAACCCCCTCCGTAGGCACGGCAAGCGGCCCTGAAGCATTGCAGAATTTCCCGCCCCCTGCGAACACGTACGCGAAGGCGTGGCGTGTCGTGGCGACGGGGAGAGTTTTCTTCTTCCCCGGGGGGATGGAGATATCGAGGTAGATCGGGTCTGTCGCGATACCCTCCACGGGGCCCTTCGTCCCCCAGAAACTCCCGCACACGATGCGGACCCGTGTGCCATCATCATCGGTGACCTCCGGGATCTCCCCTGCCTTCACCTCCTGGTACCGAGGCGCCGTCATCTTTCGCGCTGACGGGAGGTTGGCCCACAACTGGAATCCATGCATCCGTCCGGCCTCGTCACCCTTTGGCATCTCCTGATGGATGATGCCGCTCCCCGCAGTCATCCACTGGATGTCGCCCGAGGTGATCGATCCGCGGTTTCCCATACTGTCGCCGTGTTCCACGCTCCCCGCGAGGACGTACGTGATCGTCTCAATTCCCCGATGGGGATGCCAGGGAAACCCGGCCAGGTACTCCTCCGGGATGTCATTGCGGAAGTCATCGAGGAGGAGGAACGGATCGAACTCGGAGGTGTCACCGAATCCGAACGCACGGCGCAGGTGAACGCCCGCGCCTTCGAGAGTCGGTTTTGCCTGAATAATCCGCTTGATCGGTCGAAGTGACATTGGTTACCTCCATTCTCCTGTGTAGGTGCCGCGCCTGATGAATGCATCGTGGCCGGCTCTGCCGAGCCACTGCGGCATGTCCATGTGGGGGTGGACGTCGATCCCGCCGGGGATGACATATTTGCCCGTGGCGTCGAAGACAGCGTCGGCGGTCAATGCCAGGTCCGCCCCTATCGTGGAGATCCTTTCCTTCTCAATGAAGATGTCCGCCGTGTAGTTCTGTTCGACCGTCACGATCCGCCCGGACTTGATGAGCGTCGACATCAGGTCTCCCTGTCTGCGATCGCCAGTGCGGCGTCGAGCGCCGCAATCCCCGCGTCAACCTCTTCCCGGGTGATGATCAGCGGGGGGGCGATGACGAGATGACTGATCCACGCCTGCATGAACACGCCCCTTTCCATCATGTCCGCCGCAACCCTGTCCACGACGAGCGGCCGCCCCGCAACCTTGTCCGCCATCGAGTTGAACGACTGCCTGCTCTCCCGGTTTTTGACAAGGTCGACCGCCCAGAACAGGCCGAGGCCCCGGACATCGCCGATCGAAGGGTGCTTCGGTACGAGCTCCCGGAGGCGGACACCCATATAGGCGCCGATCTCCGCCGCCCTGTCGATCAGGTTCAGCCGCGTGAGCTCGTTGATCGCCGCCACGGCAGGGGCGAGCGTGATCGGATGCGCCTCATACGTGTGACCATGCGCAAAATAGTGGTCATCGAAGAACGAAGCGATCTTTTTGTTTGTCGCGCACAGGCCGAGCGGAACGTATGCCGATGTGATCCCTTTTGCCGTCGTCAGGATGTCCGGCGCGACGTTCCAGTGGTCCACGGCAAACCACTTCCCTGTCCGGCCCCACCCCGACATGACCTCATCGGCTATCAGCAGAACGCCGCTGGCGTCACATATCCGGCGGAGACGCGGCATGTACTCGGCAGGGGGAATAAGCACCCCGTTCGTTCCGACAACCGGCTCCACAAGCACCGCGGCGACATCACTCTCGTTCTCGATCATGTGGCCGATGTATTCAACGCACGCGATGCCGCATCCGGGATAGTGATGGAGAAGAGGGCATCGGTAGCAGTCGACTTCCGGCGCGAATATCACCCCGGGGATTTTCCCTGCGGGCTCCATCGCCCACCTGCGCGGATCGCCTGTCGCGGCGAGCGAGCCCATCGTCGATCCGTGGTACGACCTGTACCGTGAGATGATCTTGGTCTTCCCCGTGTACATTCGGGCGATTTTGATCGCGGCTTCGTTCGCTTCGGTACCGGAGGTGGTAAAGAAGAACTTCTCGAGTCCCTCTGGAAGGAGATCGAGCAACAGCAGGCTCAACCGGGCCCGGACATCGGTCGCGAAACCCGGGGCTATGTAGGGGAGTTTTCTCGCCTGCTCTTCGATCGCCGCAATGACCGCCGGGTTTTTGTGCCCCAGTGTAACGCACATGAGCTGGGAGGAGAAATCGAGATACCGCCTGCCGCTGCTGTCGGTAAAATAACACCCCTCGGCATCGACGATGTGCAACGGTTTCCATCCCTTCTGGAAGCGCCACGTCCCGTAGGTGTACCGGGCGACGATCTCAGACACCGATCCTGCAGGAACTACTGTTGACATTCAGGTCCCTTCAGCCTTGAAAAAGAACAAGCCCCGGACTCTGCCGGAAGAGCGGAGTGCACCGGCGTATTCGAATATATCAGGAGTCGACCTGAAGTTCAAGCGTATGCCCGGGAAGGAGGAAAGCGACTGCAGGCGGAGGCACAATCCGGCAGTTATTGTCCGGTACTGAACGCGCGGACATACGCCGCGACATACCGGGCCTGCCTGTTGTCGATCGTCCCTCCGTAGGAGGGCATCAGAGGGGACTTGTTGACGCTCCGCCCGCCCCCGCTGATCGTCTGGAGGATCTGGGCATCGCTGAGGGCCGCCATGTAGGCCGAGTCGGAGAAATCTCTCGGCCGGGGATCCAGGTTAAAGGCATTGAACCCATCCCCCTTCCCTTCCTTCCCGTGGCACACGGCACAGTATTTCATGTACAGGACGCTCCCCTGCCGTTCCTCATAGGAGAGCACGCGTTCGACGGGAACCGCTGCCGGCGCGGCAACGGCGGAGTCATTCGCCCGCACGCTGTCCGCGGAGACGGAAGGAGGGGTGTTTTTCTTCCCGGTACAACCCACGAGCAAGAGAGGAAGAAATAGTGCCAGGGTGCGAGCGCGTGTCATACGGATGCGGGACGAATATGGATGTTCATTTCAATGTCAACAGATATGCTGTCAAGGCGTCGGCTTCGGCGTCCGACAAATTGTTGTTCGGCTCAATGGTTCCGGGTTTCAGCCGCTGGGGATTTTTGAGCCAGTGGAATATCCACCCCGCGGTGAGACGTGTCCCGGCCTTGTCGAGGGGCGGCCCGACATACCCTCCCTTCGCACCGACCTGGTGGCAGGACTGGCACCCGTAGCGTTCGTAGTAAAGGCCCCGGCCGATTGCCGCGGCCGCAGGATCGGTGGAGACCGTGTGGTCGAGGCTGTCCGAGATAAACGCCATTTCCATATAGTCGACGAGCGTCTTGATCTCCGCGTCGCTGAGATACAGCTTCGGCATTCGCTCGGTGAGCACCGGCCGGAGGGAATAGGGAACTTTGAAATATCCTTCGATCCACGCCCGGCGGGCCTGACTCGCCTCGAGCGACAGATCGGTCGCAACCAGGCGGCCGCGCCCGTTCATCACGTGACACCCCAGGCATGCCAGGTCGTCCACCAGTTTCCCAAAATCCCCCTGAGGGGCGAATGTGCCGGAGGGTGCATCGGGGACGATGAGGTCCGGCGGGATATTGTCGTCTGTTTTTCCGAGGAGGGCGACCGCAATCGCCTCCGCCTCGTCCTCCCGGAATCCGAACTGCGGCATTTTCATGGATTCCCCGAAGACGTGCGGAGTAAGGAGCTTCGTCTTAAGGTACACGGGAAGAGTCTGCTCGATGCCCGAGCGGCCGAAGTCGATCTCGTAGAGCCGCTTGGCTCCGATCTTTGTGAGCTCGGGTCCTGTCTCCTCCGCACGCCCCATACCCGAGAGCGCGTGGCACCCCCCGCAACTGTACTTCTTGAAGAGCGCCCGCCCCTTTTCATAGAACCCGGGATCGGGCGTGTGCGGCGGGAGCTGTTCCACGTCATAATCGACAAACTCGCTTTCCATGTATGCCACGACCCCGACCAGATCCTCTTCCTTGAACCGGTAACGGGGCATGACGACCCCCGGCTGGAGGCGTTTCGGCCGCTTGATGTAATTGTAGAGCCATTGCGCGCTGACTTTGCTCGCAATTTTCCCGAGCTCCGGCGCCACGTACCCCCCTTTGCCATTGATCGGATGGCAGCTGATGCAACGGGCTTCCCGGAACCGCGTTGCCCCCAGCTCGACGAGCTTCGACTTCTGGTCCGCTCCCGCCGATGTCAGTTGTGAGGGTTCAGGCTCGAGCGCCGCCTCCTCGGGGAATGTCTTGAACGACAGGAGGAAGTCTGCCAGCGTTCCCGCCTCCTCGTCCGTCAGAAGGAAGTTCGGCATACGCGTTGACGGGGCGTATGTCCGCGGGTGTTTGAGCCAGTTGACAAGCCATGTGCGATTCACCTTTTCGCCGATCCCATCGAGGGACGGAATCCACTGCTTCTCACCCCCTTCCAGCTTGTGGCAGCCTACGCAGTTGGATTCGCGGATGAGCTTACGTCCGAGATTGAGAATCGGTGCCTGGGGCACATCCTTTTCCCTGTGGCATTTGGCACACGAGGCTTCCAGGTACGCACGAGGGAGGATCGGCCTGTCCCAGTATTTGACTTTACCGATGGATTCCCGGTACTCGGTTGCCGATCCCTGGCCTTCGTGACAGAATGTGCAGCCCAGGTCGTCGACATCGTGGTACACCTGTGGATGCGTCGTGAACGGTTCCGGTGCAGCGTGCAAGGCAGGTTCCTTCACTCCCAGGTGGCAGGTCACGCACCGGTCCACGCGGTCCAGTTTCCGGACCCATACCTGGCGAATGCCGATATCGACCTGTTTCACGCGCTGCGGCAGCCCGGCGACCAGCCGGTTGTATTCGGTTTGATCGTGCTTCCACTCCCGCAGGTAATCCTTGAGAGGAGAGACTGCCAGGACGACAAGGAAGAGAACGGCAACGATTGCGAACGTCAGGCGAAGAGGTTTCATCAGTAGATCTCCTTCCAGGGCCAGGTCCAGCTCCATTCCGGACCGCGGAAGAGCGTCCCGATGGCGGTCAACACGATGACCATGATGACAAACCAAGTCATGATCCACCAGGAAAGGGGGCGCGAACCGAGCCAGCCGAGGACTCCCCCTGATTGCCGGAGAAATGCCGGGGTCACCATGACGGCTGCGACAATGACCGTCGGGATCAGCATCGCGTAGACATTATAGAGGAGGAGGACGATGGAGAGGACGCCCGCGACGGCGAGAACCAGGATCAGCTTCTGCCGGCGGTCCTGCTCCCACAGGTTCTCCCGTTTGACGTTGATGCGAAAATACGGGATCACGATAAGGGCAACAACCGCAAGCGCCGGCAGGACCACTCCCGCGACTATCGGCGGGAAGTAGTGGAGCAGTTCCTGCAGTCCGAGGAAGTACCAGGGGGCCTTCGCGGGGTTCGGCGTGTGCTCCGGATTGGCGATCCATTCCAGAGGCGCATTGAAGAAGAGCGAGAGGAGAGCGAGCGCGATAACCATGAGCATGAACGCGATGACTTCCCGCACCACAAGGTGGGGAACCGTCATGACCATCTCCTCTTCCTCTTTCCGGACGCGCGCCGATGTGCGTCCCTTCATGAACGCGATGCGTTTCGGAACCGCCTTTGCATCTGAGTTTTTTTCCGCCCGAAAGTCAGCATTCATAAGTCCACCGCCGTATGAGTTCAACATGCCGTGCATGCACACCGCCCCGGGGCGAAGTCGCGTGTGCGCTCTAAACGCCGCCGTCTTTCCGCACGCGCCAGAAGTGGATACCCATCAGCACCATGGCCGCAACCGGAAGAACGAAGCAGTGCAACACGTAGAAACGGACAAGCGCATTTTCTCCCACGATATTCCCGCCGAGCAGCAGGTAGGAGATCCGTTCGCCGAGCCCGAAGGGGACCGAGCGGACCATGTTTGTCCCCACGGAGATTCCCCAGTAGGCCAGCTGGTCCCAGGGGAGCAGATAGCCTGTATAGCTGAGAAGCACCGTGAAGACGAAAAGAATGACACCGATGACCCAGTTGAATTCCTTCGGGGGACGGTAGGAGCCCGTGTAGAACACGCGGAGCATGTGCAGGAAAACTATCGCCACCATCGCATGTGCCGCCCAGCGGTGCATGTTGCGGAGGAATTGCCCCGAGGAGACAACGAACTGGAGGTCCTTCATGTCGCCGTATGCCTGCTGAACCGACGGCCGGTAGTAGAGCATCAGGAGCGCTCCCGTCAGAACCAGCACGATGAACAACCCTGCCGAAAGCCCTCCCAACCCCCACGTGTAGGTGAACTTCACCGACCGTTTGCGCACCTTGGCGGGGTGGACGTGGAGGAAGAAGTTGTAGAAAACCGCCTCCGCCCGGGTCCTGTTGGACAGGGGAAGACCGTGGCGGAAGATGGACCGCCACGCCTGTGACCGGGTGAGTGCACGGAGAGATTCCTTCACGGGGTCTCCTTCATAGGTGCTGGGCAAAGGTATTGGGCAAGGATTCTGGGCAAAGATCTCAGGTAAGAATTTCGGGCCACAACGATAGCGTGTGTCAGACCTTCAGCGTGGCCTCTTCGCCGACGACCAACGCCTTGTCGATAACAAGCTGGCCGTGGTCATCCAGCGACATCGCGTACCGCGGGAGCGGCCGGGGGGCCGGTCCCGCGATCACATTTCCCTCCCTGTCAAACTTGCTCCCGTGGCAGGGACACGCCACGATCCCTTCCTCCGCTTTCCAGTTGGCGATACACCCCAGGTGCGTGCACGTGGCCGACAGGGCGTAGAAATAGCCTTCCTTCGCCCGGACGATGAACACCTTCTGTTCCTTGTCGAGCGTAACGCTTCCCGGCGGATAGGACTCCGGCATCCCCGCCTTGAACCGTGTCGGAGGTTCTTTTACGACATTCGGCGAGAGATATTCCGTGCTCAGGACACCGCTCCCCACCGCCGCCGCACCTATGGCGCCCGCGCCGATCAGTTCGAGGAAATGCCTTCGCGTGAAGGAGTCCGCGGGACGTTTCGCCGGGTCGGGAGTCCGTTCGTCTGACTGGGCCATGAGAGTCTGCTCCGTTGGTACGTTCACTCAATCATCATCGGTTCGGAGGCCGCGTAGGCTTCCATCGTAATGCACGCGACGGGACACCGCATCGCGCAGAGCCCGCAGCGGATGCACAGGTCCTCGTCCTTGATCATCACAGCGCCGGAGCCGCTCTCCGAGGTGCCGGCAATCGTGATCCCGTACGTCCCGGACATTTCGCCGGCGAGCGGGCCGTCGGCGGCGATCCGGTCGGAGGCGACAAGTTCGATGCAACTCTCCGGACAGATGTCGCTGCACATGCCGCACAGGATGCACTCGCTGCCGGTCTCTTCGCCGGACTCATTGAAAATCGTATTTTCCCAGCAGTGAAGGCATCGGGCAGCCTCCCGGCGGGCCTCATCTTCCCCGTATCCAAGCTCGATCTGCGAGACGCCGATGCGCCGCCCGATGGGGAGCGCCGGAATCGGGACGCGGCCCTGCTGTTCATATCCCCATGGCCGGTGGTATGCCCTGGTGTTCGCGACGACGATCTCGATCTCTCGTTCGTGGAAGGCCACCTCCACCCGGGCATCCGGGCCGCCCCCGAGGGAAGCATGAATGGACTGTGCCGCCTTCTTGCCGTTGGCGACCGCATCGATCGCGTTGCGGGGACCGAAAGAGACATCCCCCCCGGCGTAAATCCCGGGGGCGGTTGTGGCAAGCGTCCTGGGGTCGACCTTGATCGTGCTGCGCGGCG
Source organism: Ignavibacteriota bacterium (assembly GCA_003158475.1). Taxonomy (GTDB): domain Bacteria; phylum Bacteroidota; class Ignavibacteria; order UBA10030; family UBA6906; genus Fen-1273. The sequence goes on from PMJR01000129.1 coordinate 23,721, forward strand.
TCAGCTCGATGCCGTCTTCGGGGCGAACCCACGAAAGGTCCGACGACTGCCCGATGGCCATGATGATCGTGTCGGCGTCCATCACCTCTCCCGATCCCGGCGCGAACTGCGGGTTGAATCGCCCCGTGCCGTCGAAAACGGACGTGCACGTGACGGTCTCCAGGCCGACGACCTTCCCCCCGGTCCCCAGGATCCTCTGTGGACCCCTCCGCGTATGAATCTGAATATGTTCCTCCTGCGCATCCTGAATTTCTTCCCTGGAAGCCGGCATCTCATGGATATCTTCGAGGCACACCAGGTGGACTTCCTTCGCCCCGAACCGGATCGCAGAGCGAGCGACATCGAGCGCTTCCGCAACCTCGGTCACCGGCCCGACATCGGATTTCTCCTGGCGCGCCGCGCTGCGCGCGACATCGATGGCAACGTTTCCTCCGCCGATCACGATGACCTTCCTGCCAAGGTCCACCCGGTAGCCGAGGTTCATGTTCAGGAGAAAATCCACCGCCCGGAGCACCCCGTCGAGCTCCACACCCTCGACGCGCAGGTCGCGGCTCCTGTGCGCACCGATGGCCACGAAGACGGCCCGGAACCCCTCCCTGCGCAGATCGGTCAACGTAAAGTCGCGGCCGATCGCGGCATTGAGCTTGAGATCGACCCCGAGGCTGAGGATCGCGTTGATCTCGAGCCGGATCAGCTCCCTCGGGAGCCGGTATTCCGGGATGCCGAGCCGCAGCATCCCTCCGGCAACCGATTGGGACTCATAGACCGTCACCTCGTACCCGAGGAGCGCCAGGTCGTGCGCGCAGGAAAGTCCCGCCGGGCCGGCGCCGACCACGGCGACCCGGATGCCGTTCTTCCGGACGGATTTCCCGAAGACTTCTTTCAGCCGCTCCAGATCCACCATGCTTTCCACACCGAACCGCTCGCAGACGAACCGCTTCAGCGCGCGAATCGCAATCGGTTCGTCCAGCTTCCCCCGGCGGCAGGCTGTTTCACAGGGGGCCGCGCAGACCCGCCCGCAGATCGAGGCAAACGGATTCGGCCGACGGGCAACGTGGTATGCTTCGCGGAAGCGTCCTTCCTCGATGAGTCCCACATAGCGCCCGGCCTCAGTGTGCACCGGACAACCGACCATGCAGGGGAAATTGGCGTCAAGCCACGCGGCGTCGACGAACCTGATCTGTTCGGGCATGCATCTCCTGGTCGGAGTTACTTGTGAATCTCAAAATCCGCGGTCGCGTTCTGTTTCTCCGACACCTCGACCGCCACGTCCTGTCCTTTGAGCTTCTCGTGCCAGATCTTCAGCGTGTATTTGCCGGGGGGAACATCCTTGATGGCGTAGCTCCCGTCCTTCCCACTCACGGCAAAGTAGGGGTTCTCAAGCACGACAATGTACCCCTCCATTTCGGGATGGACGTTGCACAGGAGTGTCACGTTGCATCCCGGGTCTTTGAACGTGTAGGATTTCGTTTGTCCTTTCGGCCAGGATCCGAGGTTGAACTTCTCGGCACACTTGTCGGGAGAAAACACGTTGTGCAGCACGTCGTCGCTGTTCAGAAAATCCACCGTCGTGCCGGCGAGGACCGGCATGACGTGCGGAATGAACGTCATGTTTTTCTGGTCCATCCGCAGGTGTTCCTTGGGAGCCGGGAATGTCTTCCCCGTGACTTTCTCGACATAGATGACGGCGTCACCCCCGTTCTTGGCCCCCTTCGCTTTCACGGTGCCGGTGATCCCGCCCGCCGGCGCCGGCTGGACGCTGCAGATTGCGACGATGATGCCGATGATAATGCTCGTGATCTTCTTCATGAGAGTACTCCACTTGATTGTTTGTAATTTGCACTGACGGATGCAATCGGCATCCGGGTCACTCTATATCCCGAGCGCCAGCGAAACGCTGACCGTCCCGGGCTGGAGTCCGACAGATGGCACCACCTCACCCGTATAGTTGACGGCACCCTTCCCCGCGAAACTCGCGCGGAGGGTTGCCTTCACATTGGGGCGGATGAGGAACACGATTCCCGGGACAATCTGTTGCTCGCTGTACGAAACCACAGCATTGCCGGTGCTGCCGATATCAGGGGTCTCACTGCTCCATGACTCATAGCGGATCCCGGGCAGGAGCCACGGAAACACGACGTAATCCAGTTCGGCGAACCACACGGTCGTGTTTGCAGCAAGACCTGTCGTCCCCACAAAGGGCTGGTTGTCATGGCGGACCCCGATGCCGCCGAAGAGGTTGAATCGTTCGTAGAAGGCGTTGAAATCCCCGCCGATCATTGTGAACTTATTGTCGGCTGACATTGAATCCGGTCCGAGTGTGGCACTCCCCGCGTAGGCGAATGCACCGACCGTCAGAGAATTGTCGATGAACGGCTGGGCATTGTTGGGCGCGGCTCCCGCCTCGAGAACTCCGTCCGGTGGCAGTCCTCCGAATTTGTACGCCACATGCCCGTAGTAGTCCTTGTCGGCATGGAGATTCCCGAAGGACTCCACAATCCCGGCGCTCCAGGTGAAGCGTCCTTTCACAATCCCGTTGAGCTCGATTCCTTTCTGTGTTTCCTCAATCGTCCAACCCATATCGTTGCTGAATGGCCGCGTGGTGAGCCAGAATCCTTCCAGCCAGGCACGGTGGGTCGAAAATGAGAAAAGGCCGGGCTCGAAAACGCCGACGCGCATATTGAGGCCGTATGAATTCCCTATCAGATTACTGAATATGAGGAATATTCTGTTCAGTTCCATCGTGCCGTCACTGTTCAGTATGAAATGCCCCCAGAACGACAGGTCTTCACCGACCGTCCCCGCTGCAACGGCCTCAATGCTGCTCCCGAGTCCGCCGAACGTGAACCGGGGATCGACCTTCGGGTTGTAGTCCACCTCGCCGTTCATCAAGAAGGACACCGGAGAGCTCCCGGGTATGCTCCCGGGCCAGATCGCATCCGGGAACGCCTTCTTGTTCCCTTCCGAACCCAGGCTCACCGGCTCCTCCTTGATGAATTCCGGATCGGTCCCCGCCGGGAACTGGTATCCGTTCCTCCGGAAGGCGTCACCGAACGCGTTGAGTTTGGGATACCCGTTGTGGCAGGTTGCGCAGCTCGTCTTGTATTTCCGCGCGAACGCCGGAATCGCGTACGCCCGATCGGCCGCCAGCAAGAGGATGACAATTCCTACGAGGATGCTTAGCGCTGCACGATTCATGGAAGACCCTTCTTAGTGGTGAGTATGCAGTTATCTGTTCCGCGACGCACGAACCGTAGTCACGCCCAGAAGCGGCGTGACTAGACACGCTTTCCGGTCGCATGCGGCGCCGGGCGGAGGCATTTTCGCACTGCCCCGCGCAACTGGTCCAGTTCCAGCGGCTTCAGGAAATAGTAGTCGGCGCCGGCGCGCCTGGCATCCTCTTCGGGAACCAGATTGGGGTAGCCTGTTATGACGATGACAGGAAGACGCGGCCGGGTTTGGTTGAGTTTCCTGCGGAGTGCGACCCCCGTCTCCCCCGGCAATTTGATGTCGGTGATCACCAGATTCACCTCGGGAACATGTTTCGAATGTACTCACAATCTGACCCCTGTTCAAGGGGGGGGCAGATCAAAAGGCTGCAGCGATGGGGTAACCAGGGGCGTCTGAAAAAGGGGGGCAAATCCCGCCAGAAACCGGCGGGACTTAAAAAGAAGAATCCCGCCAAAAATCGGCGGGATATAAAAAAAGCGTCCCGCCAGAATTCGGCGGGACGCGCGTACAGAGTGACTCGATCAGGAAACTAAGCTGACGTTCGTCGCTGTGAGACCTTTCGGCCCCTTCTCAACATCGAACTGTACCTGGTCGCCTTCATTCAGGTTTTTGTACCCGTCGCCGACGATGGCTCTGTAA
>PMJR01000147.1 GCA_003158475.1 Ignavibacteriota bacterium
GTGCGGATACGCCTGGTGGCCGACATCCCAGACAAGCTTGTCGTACGGCGTGTTGAAGACGTAGTGCAAGGCCACGGCCAGCTCGACAGACCCGAGTCCGGCTCCGAGGTGCCCCCCGGTCTTCGAGACGGTCTCGATCAGGAAATCCCGCACGTCCGCGCAAAGGATCCTCAGCTCCGACGTCGAGAACTTCCTGATGTCCGCCGGCACCGTCACCCTGTCAAGACACGCGTACCCCTGGTCCGTCATTCCTTCTCATCCGTAAGTGAGAAATTGCCTTCGGCGTCCTTGCTGAGCCGCTTCAAGGCGAGCTCGGCGTTCTTCAGTTTCCCCGCGCAAAGGCGCGAGAGCCCGATCCCTTCTTCGTAGAGCTGCATTGCCTGTTCGAGGGGGACGTCCCCCTGCTCGAGCCGCTGAACGATTTCCTCGAGCCGGTGAAGCGCATCTTCGAATGTCCCGGGTGTTTCCTTTTTCTTTGCTCCCATGGGTACGTCAATCTATGGTAGAACGCACTGTGCCGTCCTGGAATTCCACATCGATCGCATCCCGACCGTGCAACTGCCGGGCCGAATTTACAATCGAGCCATCCTTCCGGACAATTGCGTACCCGCGTTTCAGGGCGAGCCTCGGGTCCAGCGCCATCAGCCTCTGATCCAACGAGCGCTGCCGGGTCGATGTGAGTGCGAACGCGTGCCCCGCGACTCTGTGGAGGGCCCGGAGGACTTCGTCAACGTGCTGGCTGTGTTGCCTGAGGATGTCGACGGGTCGGTTGAATGCGTAACTGTTGAGGAGATTGTGGATGCGTTCTTTCTGGTTGCTCACGATGTCGACGACGGCCTGTTTGATACGATACCAAGAATCCGCCACATTTTCAAGGAGTTCGCGCCGATCGGGGACGGCCATTTCCGCAGCCGCGGAGGGAGTGGGCGCCCGGAGATCGGCGACGAAATCAGCGATCGTGAAATCGGTTTCATGACCAACGGCGCTCACGACGGGGACGCGGCACCGCGCGATCGCGCGTGCAACGATCTCTTCGTTGAACGCCCACAGGTCCTCGAGAGACCCTCCCCCGCGCGCGACGATGACGAGATCGACCTCGCCGAACCTGCTGAAGTCATCGAGGGCCGCCGCGATCTCTGCGGCCGCGCCGCTCCCCTGCACGCGGACGGGATTGAGTATCAGTTCGATCCCCGGGAATCTCCTGCGGAAGACGTTCTTCATGTCCTGCAGTACCGCCCCCGTCGGCGAGGTCACGACGCCGATCCTGCGCGGTATCTCCGGGAGCGCGCGTTTGCGGTCCCGGTCGAAAAGTCCTTCCGAGCCGAGCTTTTGCTTCAACTGCTCGAATGCCGCCTGGAGTTCCCCTGCACCGAGCGGCCTGATCGATTGCACGTCGAGCTGGTAGCTCCCACGTACTTCATAGACGGTTATTCGTCCGCCGGCGATCACTTTCATCCCGTCCTCCGGGACGAACGGGAGCACGGAGGCCCGGGATCTCCACATCACGCACGGAAGCTGCGCTCCCTCATCCTTCAGTGTGAAGTAGAGGTGCCCGGAGGAATGATGTTTGAAATTTGATATCTCCCCCTGAACGGCGATGGAGGGAAACCCGGATTCCAGGATCTGCTTGATCTTCCGGGTAAGGTCCGAAACGGTGAGCGGCTGTCGCGTGTTCTGCATGTGCTGAATATACGATAATTCAGGAATAAGGGCATTTTTGCCTTCCAGAAAAGTTCTCCCTATATTCTTCAAAAATCAGACGCCGAACCATGAAGCTTGATCTTCTTGCAATAGGAGCGCACCCCGACGACGTCGAACTCACATGCGGGGGCACAATCATCAAACTGGTGAAACAGGGGCGGAGCGTCGGGATCGTCGACCTGACCGAAGGAGAGCTTGGGACGAGGGGAGACCGGAAGACCAGGGCGCGTGAGGCTGCGCAAGCGGCGGGCGTCATGGGCGTCGCGGTCCGCGAAAACCTGAAGCTCCCCGATGGGAACATCGAATCGCACATGGACAACCGCCTCAGGCTCGTCCGTGCAATCAGAGCCTTACAACCGGATATCCTCCTCTTCCCCTATCCCATCGACAGGCACCCGGACCATGAGCGGGCGCATCTGCTTTGCCGTGAGGCCTGGTTTTCTGCGGGCCTCCAGAAGGTCAGGACCACGGTGAGGGGGAGATCCCAGGATCCGTTCCGCCCCCGGGCCTACTACCATTACATGCAGTGGTATGAGTTTGTCCCTTCATTCATCGTGGATGTCTCCGAAGAATTCGAACAGCGCATGGAGGCGATGCGCGCGTACCGCTCGCAGTTCTTCGATCCGGCCAGCAGGGAGCGTGAGACCGTCCTCTCGACGCCGGAGTTTCTCCAGATGACCAGGACGAGGCTCGAATACTACGGGGACAGGATCGGGAAGAAATACGGTGAACCGTTCTTCTCTCCTGCGTCGCTGGAAGTGAAGGACCTGTTCACACTCAGCACCTGATCATGCCGAATTTCCATCCGTTCCTCACGCATTTCCCGATCGCCCTCCTCTCCCTTTCGATTGTCTGTGAGTGTGCCGCGCTCTTATTGAAACGGGATGACTTCTCGACGGTCGGATGGTGGACGCAGCTTGCGGGCACGATCGGGCTCGCGGCGGCGGCAGGAACCGGGATGATGGCCGCTCAATCGGTGCGTATCGCTCCGGCGGGAAAGCCGTACCTTGAAATGCACCAGGAACTTGCGTTCGTCACCGCGACGGCCTTCGCGATCCTCCTCTTCTGGCGCATCG
>PMJR01000021.1:0-297 GCA_003158475.1 Ignavibacteriota bacterium
CTAACGGCCCGAACTGATTTCCGGGAGCAGGGCGACGACCGGGACCTGGTACACCTCCAGGTCTCTGAGTGTGCGCATTCTCGTGTCGAGAAACTCCGCGACAAAAGCAGCGCCGATTGCGAGGAGGATCCCGAAAATGCCTCCGCCGGCAATAATCAGCGCCTGATTGGGCTTCGAAGGTCTGGCGGGAACCCGGGGGGCGTCGAGTATGATGAACGAGTTTTCGGCGTTTCTCCCGAGATCCTGCGTGATCTTTGCCTGTTCCAGCTTTGTTTTCATATCCTCATACAGCTTCTG
>PMJR01000021.1:399-4456 GCA_003158475.1 Ignavibacteriota bacterium
CTCACCCGAAAACGGGAGCTCGGTGTTCCGGAGATCATCGATTGCCTGCCGCCCGCCGTTCGTGTGCAATTTGTCCGGGAATTGGGCGAGCTTGATGAGCGCATCCTGATCGACCCTCAACCTTTCATCCGAGCGCTGGATCTGCCGGTCGAGATCTTCGAGGCGCACGCTCAAGCCGCTGCTCCCCGTCGGGCGCTCCCTCATTCGCTGGGTGAGCAGGCTGACCAATTGACGCTGCGTGGTTTCAAATTTCTCCTGATAATCCCGCAATTGCCGCTCGAAGAACTGCACGGTCTGGGCATTGCGGTGCGCCTCCCCGTTGATCCGGGTCTCGATAAATGTTCTTGCAAGACAGGACACCACGTTTCTGGCGCGCACGGGATCGGTGTCCATGTACGAAATGGTAAACGAATCGGATCCTTTCCGACTGGACTTGATATTCCGCCGTATGTCCTCCACCAGGTCGTCCATGCCCACGCCGGGTGCCACTCCTTTGCCCAGTCCTACGCTCCCAATCACCTTCTCAATTGTTTCGCGACTGTAGACGATGTCCATGAGCGTCTCGAGGCGGTCGGGCGGAGCAAGCTGCACGGCCATCTGGTAGCTGACGAGAGGGTTCAGGGTTTCATCGGGCTGGACCCAGATTGTCGTGCTGGACTCGTACTCCTTCGGGAGCACTTTTGCACCGAAGACACAGAGTGCTGTCACGACGATGGGGGGGATGATGAGGTATTTCATCCGGCGTCGGATGAACGAGGTGAGATCATTGGTGCTGAACTGTGAAGTGTGCACGTCCGCGCGAAGACCTGTCTTGTTCCACAAATGAGGGGAAAGCCCGACTTGATCTGTTCAACTAGCATGCCACATATCGTGTCAAGAAGCCGTCGTTATCCGGGGAATAGAGCCCGCAGGATGAGCTGGACCGTGTAAAAAGGTAACACCCCATCCTTTGGGATGACACAAAAGAGAACACCGAATACATCCGGTTGCCGGTCCCGGTTCCGCCGGGTGTCTGAAACCAGACATGAAAAACCTCAATCCGGTTGTGACGGGACGAAATCAAGGTGTCCTGATACTGTCGCCCCATGTCGGCACGGGAATTGCGCTAGCATGAAACGGCTCATTGCAAAGAGCTCACGAGTTCTTTCCATCCAACAATGTCGAGAGCAGGTGTGAACCAATCAAATGTGCACGCTGTGACGCTTCGGCTCATTCCCTCGCTGACCGTGCTTCTCGTCGTGGCTTGCCTCTTCGGTTGCAGTGGGGAGACAGCGACGCAGGATCCGGGCAGGCCCGCAAGAACCCCCGTGATCGCTCCGGAGAGGATGCAGACGCTGCCGGCGGACGAGGTGATCGGGGTGGGCGATCAGGTGCAGCTGACTGTCCTCGGCTATCCGGAGTTCAACAGCACTACTTCGGTGAAACCCTCGGGGACGGTCACGGTCCCGTTGATCGGCGAGATCAAGGCCGCCGGGCTATCGAAGGATCAACTTCAGGCGGAAATCATCCGCAGACTTTCAGAATACGTAAAAGCCAAGGTCTTCATAACATTGAATCTCACCTCTCTGACGGCGGGGAACATCGTCGTTCTGGGGGCGGTAAGCTCGCAGAGTAACTTCCCCCGCACTTCGCCGGTGTCCATCTTTCAGATTCTCGCAAGCGCAGGCGGGCCGACAGGTGAAGCTGATCTCGGTCATGTCAGGGTATTTAGAAACGGCGATCTCTCCCGGGAGGAGGAGATGGACCTGTCCGGGATTTTGTCGTCGGGTGCCCGGGTCGGGAGAACGACCCTCATGGTCAATCCGGGCGATATGGTGTTCGTCCCGAAATCGGACAATTTTCTGAAGGACTTCGCTCCGTTTGCGTACAACATCGTCGTCGTGCTTACCCTTTTCTCACTTGTAAAGTAGCGCCGCACCAATGGAAGGAAAACGGCGGAAGAGAATCCTGCAGGGGGGCCCCGCGCTCGGGGTCATCGCTGGGCTTATCGTTCTGGTGCATTCTGTGTCGGAGGGACAGGGGACGACGGAATACAAGCCGGCGACATGGAACTTTCCCGGAGCCCGGAGCGCGGCACTCGGTAACGCAGCCAGTTCGGACCCTTACGACATCGAAGGGATGTATCAAAACCCTGCGGTTCTGTCTTTCCTGCGAAATCCGAGCGGCGTGCTGGATTATCGGCATGACTGGTCCAATAGGGTCTCTCAGGAGAAAACAGCAGTGCCCATACTTGCAGGCCACAAAACGTCGTTTGGCGTGGGTATCGGCGTCGAGAACAGCGGTAAGCTGACGAGGAACGAGGCCCTCAGCTTTACACAACTTGACATCGATGCCGCCTGCGCATTCAGATTCCCCGGTGCGGAATCGGACGTCAGCCTGGGAATCCTTTGCGAGTTCCGTGCCGGGAGGGACGATTCGCTTTCCCATACGGCCGCACAGTTCTCGGTCGGACTCCTGTACGCGCCCGCTGCCGGCCCGAGTTATTCCATTGTCTACAGGGGCTTGGGGAAGACCATCGCATATTCCTCGGCTTCCGGTGCGGGTGGGAATAGTACCCGTGGGCGGCTGGAGGAGAGTCCCCGGAGCCTGGAGATCGGGAGCACGATGAGATTTCCTGATCTATACAGAACCCCGCTCCTGACGTTCTCAGTTGCGGGGGAGAGGGATTTCATCTCCAGGATATTCAGATTGAAGGGGGGTATGGAAATGACATTTTTCAAAATGCTGAACCTCCGCATGGGATATGCGAAAGCGGAAACTGCACAGTTGAGCTGCGGCGCGGGGTTCTCCATCGCTTTGTTCAGTCTTGATTACGCAATCATGCCCTCGGAACAGTCCGGGCAGTTCAATGAAGTCACTTTAAAAGTTGCGATCTGACGAATTGGAGGTGACGAACGCGTGGAAACCATGATCCCCCCCAGCCTTGATGATTCGATGCAGGAAGCGCTGGTCGGTCTCCAGAGGGTGGCCCCCACCGATCTCAGTGTGATCATCCTGGGCGAGCCCGGGACGGGCAAAGAGTGGGCTGCACGGCTGACCCATCAGATGAGCAATCGGGCGTCTGCTCCGTTCCATACGGTGGATTGTGGTGCCGTGGGAGCTGCAAACATCGAGAGAGAGCTCTTCGGGTACGATGCCATAAGCTGGGAGCACATTGAGATAAACCGGAGTGCGTTTGAAGAAGCATCCGGCGGCACACTCTTCCTGCACGATTTCGAGACCATACCGGTGCCTGTGCAGCTCAAGGTCGCCCGTGCCGTGGAATTCAGGCAATTCAGGAAGATCGGCGGAGACGAGAGTCAGGAAGTGAACGTTCGTCTCATTGCCACGACGAGCAGGCCAAGTGATACAGACGGCACGCAAGGCATCCGCGCGGAGGACATTGTCTCACGTCTCGCGGCAATAACCGTCACCCTTCCGCCTCTCCGGAATCGTAGGAGCGATATCCCGGTCTTGATTGAACGGTTCCTGAATGAAATGCGCGACCGGTATCTGAATCCGGTCAAGGGGATCTCCAGAGAGACTCTTGCGCTCTGCTACGAATTCAGCTGGCCCGGCAACGTGCGACAGCTCAAGAACGCGATTGAATACGCGGCGATCATGTGCTCCGGAGGAATGATAGGTCCGCAACATCTTCCTCCTTATTTCCACAATCACTCATCCATAGCAAAGACAGGCATGGCAAAGGCACGCATAGCAAAGACAGGCTCCTGAGCACGGGGGTTAACGTTCTTCTAAAAGCTTCTCTGAATCGAGTCCGAATGTCGAATGTCGCAGGGATACCTGTTCGCACGCTTGCGTTCCTGGCCCTGGCGGTGGCCGCGATGGCATTGCCCCTGCCGGGATCGGCGCAACCGGCGAAGTGGGTCAGCGCATACTACGCTGGATGGTGCCAGGGAAACCAGATCAAACCTGAGGAGATCGACTACACGGCGGTGACGCATATCCTCCATTTCGCGCTCGTGATAAGTCCTGATGGCACATTCACAGGCGAGGGGAATGGGATTACGCCGTCCAACGCATTTGCGGCCGTCCGTGCCGCACACGCAGCCGGGAA
>PMJR01000021.1:4534-4690 GCA_003158475.1 Ignavibacteriota bacterium
CTGATGACGTACGATATGGCCGGCCCCGGGCCCGGGTGGGAAACCTGGCACAATTCGGCGCTCTATGACGGAGGGGCTGTCTTTCAGAGTACGGGGCGTCCTCTCCCCTCGATCGATCAGACGGTGCGTGACAAGCTGGCAGGAGGAGTCCCTGCA
>PMJR01000089.1 GCA_003158475.1 Ignavibacteriota bacterium
GAGTTACAGAACGTACGGCGAGTTCGTGCAGAATCCCGCGGGGAAAGGGGACACCGCGCTCGGGATGCTCCCCTGTCTGGCGGGCCACACCGCTCCCTACTACCATGGATGGGACCTGGAGTATTCCGACATCCGGCGTTACCAGGATTGGGAGAAGGAATTTTCCGCGTATGAAGCAAACGGACTTCTCCCGGCGTTTCAGACGATCAAACTCCCGAACGATCATACGGAAGGATCGCGCGCGGGGAAACTCACACCGCGTGCCTTCGTCGCACAGAACGACCAGGCCCTCGGCATGATCGTCGATCGGATTTCACACAGCAGGTACTGGCGGACCTCGGCCATATTTGTGGTCGAAGACGACGCCCAGAACGGCCCGGATCATGTCGATGCGCACCGCACCGTTGCGCTCGTCATCAGTCCCTGGACCCGCCGTGAATTCGTGGACAGCGAGCTCTACTCGACAAGCAGCATGGTCAGGACGATGGAGATCATACTCGGACTCCCGCCGATGTCGCAATACGATTCTTCGGCAACGCCGATGTTCAATTCATTCAGCACAACACCCGACACCGCTGCCTATGTGTATCACCGGGCATCGATCGACATTGAGGAGAAAAACGTACGGGGAGCGTTCGGTCAGCAGAGGAGCGAGGAAATGGACTTCAGCCGGCAGGATAGGGTTCCCGACCTGGAGCTGGGCGAGATCGTCTGGCGCTCAGTCCGCGGATCACGTTCCCCCATGCCGGCCCCGGTCCGGAGCGCTTTCGTCCGCGTGCACGGGAGTGAAGAGGGAGACTGAGACCGGACCGCCTCCTTTTCCGGTCCCCGTGTTCCGGTACTCGAGTTCCGAGCCGAACAGGCTATGCGGTATCATGAAGACCGCTAGCGTTATGAGAGCCGCACCGAGTGCCCAGAGCCGGGGACGGCGCACATTCTTCCGCAAGAGCGCAAAGACCATCCACGCCGCAAGCGCGGCGACGGTTTTGTTGTCGGTCAGGTCCGTCCCGAACGGCCAGCCTGTCCAGTACTCGCCGAAAGCATATTTCTGCACTACGGGTCCCAGAACGAGCCCCCCGGCAATCAGGAGCCCGATCGTGCAGGCCGTTAACCTCCCGATATCCTCCCCGCCCGAGAACACCGAAAGTCCGGTCCTCGTTGAACAGAGCATTGCCGCGAACATCAGGAGTATATGGACGACGAGGATTGCGGGGGGCACATCCCCTTTGAAACGGATCACCGCCGCGCCGTCCGGCGGGAGGAAGAGACTGTCGGCCCCGCGACGGAGCGTGACACGGTACTGGAGCTTCCCGGCCGGTGGCTGAAGGGGGAGCACGGCCCTGAGAGCGTCCCCCTCCCTCTTCAATCCAACACTGGTCCACGCGCCATCTGTTCTGTATCGCCGCCACTCCATGGTCCCGGAAACCGCAACGTCCGGCACAATGATCCCCACCGGGGCGTCGGAATCTCCGCCGTGACTTCTCTCGAGCCGGTAGCGCAGAGGCGTATTTCCAAGCATCGCACTTCCGCTGACAGGATACGTCGGGCCGGTCACACGCTGGTACCAGGCTGATGCCGCTGTGAGAAGGAATGAGAGTACCCAGACGATCAGCGTTTTGTTCATTGTCGTTCCCCGTGCGGCGACTGCAGAATGAGCGTCGAATATACGCAAAAATAACCGCGTCTGCCCGTTCCCTTGATTCCAAATGCAAATTTGCCTACCATCCACGAAGGCGGCGCGCGTTGATCCCCTGCCCGGCCCCCCCGGATTTGACGTACTCTTCAACCACTCCGTTCTTCACTATCGGCTCACATTTGCAGTTCATGAGGAGGCAAGCCATTCCATGAGTATCAGTCAGCTGGCACGGTCGATCGCCGAATCGCCTACGTTGAGCCTGAACGAGCAGGCCCGCGTCCTTCGCGAGAAAGGCGAAGCTGTCATCCATCTGGGCGCGGGTGAGCCGAAGAACAGAGCTCCCATCAATGCCATACTGAATTCGGCTGCGAAGCTCACGACGGGAGACATCAAGTATACGCCGACCGACGGAATCCCATCACTGAAGAAAGCGATTATCCGCTACACGGAAGAGAATTACGACAGGATCCCCGCGCCCGCGAACATCATCGTATCCGGCGGGGCAAAGCAATCGCTCTATAATCTGCTCTACACGCTTCTGAACCCCCAGGACGAGGTGATTGTTCTCGCCCCGTACTGGGTCAGCTATCCCGAAATGATCAAGATGGTCTATGGCCGGCCGGTCATCGTTACGCCGGAAGACGGCGGATTTGTCCCCACGATGAAAGAGATCGAGGAGGCGGTCAGCTCCTACACCCGTGCGATCATCGTCAACAGCCCGAACAATCCTTCCGGCGTCATGTACCCGGAGAGCCTCATCGCTGCGATCGTGGAGTTCTGCGAGAAGAAGGGGATCTACCTGATCATGGACGACATCTACCACAAGCTCGTCTTCGACGGCAAGACCCTGATTCCGGCGTACCGGTACACGCAGAAGGACATCGAATCGACGAAGGTCATCTGCATCAATGGTATCTCGAAGCTCTACGGCATGACCGGCTTCCGCATCGGATGGGTTGTGGCAAGCAAGGCGCTCACGGACGTCATGATCAACGTCCAGGCACAAACGACATCATGCACATCCGTGCTTCTCCAGGCGGCCGCGGAGGGGGCGCTCACCGGTCTGCAGAGCGCCGTGGAGACTCTCCGCCTGACGCTGGAGAACAACCGCAACGTCATGATGCAGGAGCTGCAGTCGTTCGAGGGGGTCAAGGTGACAAAACCCGACGGGACGTACTACTGTCTCCCGGATTTCAGAGCCTACAGCAACAACAGCGTCGAGCTTTCGAAGATGCTCCTGTCGAAGGCTCTCGTCGTCACTGTTCCCGGGAAGGAATTCGGGATGGAGGGGCACCTGCGCCTGAGCTATGCGACGACGGTCAAGGATGTGAAGCAGGGGGTCGAGAGGATAAAGTGGGCGCTCGATCCCACATCGCCCAGAGAGATCTATATCGGAGAACGTAAATTAGTGCGGGACTGGCTATGAACAACATACTGGACGTGAAGTCCCCCGCACAGGGGGAGGCGCAGGCGCTGAAGAGCGATTACGGGCTCGACAATCATGGACTCACGAACCTTCACCTTGCCTACTGGAATCTCCCGACCGAGGCGCTCTACGAGGAAATTACATTCCGCCGGGAGGCGCGCATCACGCGCATGGGTCCGATCGTGGCAAACACAGGTAAGCACACCGCCCGCTCCGCCACCGACAAATTCGTCGTGCGGGAAGCGAGCACCGAGGGACACATCTGGTGGGGAGAGTACAACCGTCCGTTCAGCACCGAAAAGTTCAACGATCTTTACAACAGGATGCAGGGATTCCTTCAGGGCCGCGATGTGTTCGTGCAGGACTGTTACGCCGGTGCCGATCCTGCCTACCGGATGCCGATCCGCATTGTCACGGAGCTTGCGTGGCACAGCCATTTCGCCAGGAATATGTTCATCCTGCCCGAGACGCGGGAGGAATACCGCCGCCACGTCCCCGACTTTACGATCCTGTGCGTCCCCTCGTTCAAAGGGATACCCCAGATCGACGGCACCACCTCGAACACGTTCATCGTCCTGAATTTTGCTGCAAGGATATGCATCATCGGTAACACCGCCTATGCCGGGGAAATCAAGAAATCTGTCTTCACAATCCTCAACTACCTTCTCCCCCTTGACGGGGTCATGCCGATGCACTGCTCGGCCAATATCGGGAGCGGCGGCGATGCGGCGATTTTCTTCGGGCTGTCGGGGACAGGCAAGACCACGCTCTCGGCGGACCCGCAGAGGCGCCTGATCGGCGACGACGAGCATGGATGGAGCGACGAAGGGGTTTTCAATTTCGAGGGGGGCTGCTACGCAAAAGTGATACAGCTTTCGCCCGCAGCAGAACCGCAGATTTACGCCTGCACCAGGAGGTTCGGCACGATACTCGAGAATGTGGCGTTTGACCCGGTCACCCGGATCATCGACCTGGACGACGAGTCCATCACCGAGAACACGCGCGCCTCCTACCCGCTCGAGTTCATCGCCAACGCGGTTCCGGAGAAACTGGGCGGACACCCGAAGAACATCATACTTCTCACCTGCGATGCCTCGGGGGTCATGCCCCCTATCGCAAAACTGACCCCGGACCAGGCGTTGTACCAGTTCATTTCGGGGTACACCTCGAAGATCGCGGGGACGGAAGTCGGGCTGGGAAAAGAGCCCGAGATGACGTTCAGCACCTGCTTCGGCGCACCCTTCATGGTCCACCACCCTTCATTCTACGCGGACCTGCTGAAGCGAAAGATACTGAAGTACGATGTCCATTGCTGGCTTGTCAACACGGGATGGATCGGCGGGCCGTACGGCATCGGCAAGCGTATCAGCATACGGTACACCCGGGCGCTTCTCAACGCGGCCCTGGGGTCGAAGCTTCTCGATGTGAAATTCGCCACGGATCCTGTCTTCGGGTTCTCCGTCCCCCAATCGTGCGACGACGTCCCGGCCCATGTGCTGAACCCGGGAGAGTCATGGCCGGACAAAACCGCGTACATGCAGCGCTACCGGGAGCTCGCGTCCAGGTTCATCGAGAACTTCAAGAAGTTCGAATCCGGTTGTCCGCCCGAAATCCGCAACGCGGCTCCCCGGCGCTAGCCGTCACGCCGCCTTCGCGCGTGCTCAACGATGCGCCGGAGGCGCCATCAACGATCACGCCGCTTTCAGGCGTCTGGCCTCTACAGCCAGAGTGTCCATCCTGCGGAAACCGACAGCTCGTTCGAGCCGTTCCTGGAGCCTGCCCCGGACGGGTTGAGTGTGATCCGCAAGAACTGGATGCCGATGTTGAGCATACCCTTCTCGAAGAGCGCGGCCTTGATGCCGGCTCTCCCGCCGAATGTGAACCCGGAGATGCTCGTTGTCGATCCTGAGTGTATCAGCGATGCCGACGTCAGCCCCGCCAGTCCCTCGACGAACGGCGTCACCATCGTTGCCGTGTGAAAATTGTATGACGGAGCAAAGAGGATCCTGAGCTGCACTGCGGTGGTGTCCGCGGAGGTGTGGACATTGACCCCCGCAGGATTGATGCCGAGCTCGAGTCCCTCGATGACGAAGTAACCCGCGTACGGAAGCAGCGAGAAATCGTAGATCCAGTTTCCCGTTTTGCTGGCGAAGACCGGCTGCGATGCGGTGAATGTCATGCTTCCCCCGAGCTCCAGTGTCCCCGGGGCCCCGAAATGCTTTCGCGGCTGCTGCTGTTGGGCAAAGGTTTCGGAAGCGCCGATGCCCGCGAGGAGCACCAGCACTGCCAGCAGCGGAACGGAGTGGACTGACCGGGTCATTCAACCTCCTGGGTTGTTGGGCGCTGCAATATAGGGAGGGGCGAAGTGAAATCCAACGCGCAGCCCCGTAGACCGGGCTGGGAAAAGCCGCTGGAATTTGGTACATTTGTCCCGTGATGACTTCAACCCTTCGATCGCTCTGGGTCTGGGGGGCCGTGGTCGTACTCATCCTGGCATGGCTCCCCCTTCTTGGCCTCATACGACTTCTGGATGCTGACCCGGTCCGGTACAGGACCGGCAGGTGGTTCAGACGGCTGGGAGTTGCAATGACAAGGGTCAACCCCTCCTGGCGCGTTCACCGGGACGGGGAAAGGGTCGAGAACCCCCGCCGACCGTTTGTCGTGGTCAGCAACCATCAGTCGCTGGCGGACATCCCGATCATCTCCCACCTCCCCTGGGAGATGAAGTGGGTCGGAAAGGCCGAACTCTTCAAAATCCCCTTCGTCGGGTGGATGATGAGGCTGGCCGGGGACATCCCCGTCGACCGCTCCGACAGGCGGAGCGGAGCGCGCATGCTGCTCGCGGCGAACCGATGCCTCCAGCTCAAATGCTCGGTGATGTTCTTCCCCGAAGGGACCCGTTCACCGGATGGTCGGGTCTGGAAATTCAACGAGGGGGCGTTCCATCTCGCGATCAAGGCGGGGGTACCGGTGCTCCCGGTCGCCATCGAAGGAACAAGGGACTGTCTCCCGAAACGAAGCTGGAAATTCGGGCCGCCCCAGGAGATCCTCCTCCGCGTCCTCCCCCCCGTGGAGACGGAGGGGCTTACGTCCGCTCAGGTGGCTGAATTGAGGGACAGGGTGCGGGGAATGATCGTAGATCAAATCGCCTCCTGGCGGAACCAGGACTCTGCCTCCGTCGACGCTCTCGCAGAAGCGGGCGCGCCAGTCCCCTGACCGTTTCCCTCACGCATCAACGCCAGCACCCCATGGGAAGAACAATCAACCCGCGTCTCTACAACACCGACAAGCCCTCCTTCGACGTTTACTTCCGCAACTACGAGAGGCTGTTCGGGGACATTGCCGGTAAAGAGATTCATCTTCTCGAACTCGGGATCAGCCAGGGGGGGTCTCTTGAGCTGTGGCGCGATTATTTCAAAAAGGGAACGATTGCGGGGATCGACATGTCGCCGGTCCGTCTTGACGATCCGAGCGGACGCATTCACATCTACCAGGGGCTGCAGCAGGATACTATGCTGCTCGATCGCGTTCGCCTGGAGACGGCACCGGATGGTTTTGATATCATCATCGACGATTGTTCCCACATCGGAGAGTTCACTGCCCTGAGTTTCTGGCACCTGTTTGACAGGCACCTGAAGCCGGGAGGACTCTATGTCATCGAGGACTGGGGGGCCGGCTACATGCGGGGGACGCCGGACGGGAGAGCGTATGTCCCGCCCCGGTCGGTCTCTTCGTTCCGTTCCCGGTTCCGCCCCTTTTTCGAAACGATTGTCGCCCGGCCTTCGGTCGTCCGCCGGCCGGCACTGAAGAGGGTTGTGCATGCCGTGATGAACAGGCTCGTCAGGATGGAATTCCCGAGCCATAGGCACGGACTCGTGGGTTTTGTCAAGCAGCTTGTGGATGAAGCGGGGATGGAAGACATCACGCACCCGGCATGGGGAACCCCCCCCGCCCGTGTTTCCAAGTTCGAATACATACAAATCTCGCACGGACAGGTGTTCATTGCGAAGGCCGAAGGGTCCGGCAGCCCGGCGGTCACTGCTGCCGCGCCGGACTCACGCCGCAGGAATGTCAGCCGGCGATGAGGTGGGGGGTGACTTTGTCGAGGAGATTGCGCTTCGGGACCGCACCAATGATCTGCTCCACCACTTTCCCCCCCTTGAAGATCATCAGCGTGGGAATGCTCCGGATGCCGAATTTGAGAGGGACCTCCGGATTGTTGTCGACGTCCACCTTTCCCACCTTGAGTTTTCCATCATACTCGTTGGCTATTTCTTCCACCACGGGTGCGATCATTTTGCAGGGTCCGCACCAGACGGCCCAGAAATCGACGAGGACGGGGACGGGCGACTCAAGCACCTCCTTCTGAAAGTTTGCATCGGTAATCTCAATCGGCTTCATGACGGCTCCTTCCTTGTGCCACGGCCTCCTGGCCGCCGGCACGAAATTGACGGAAACGGTTCAGCCCTACTGGCTTGTAAACCGAATACTGTGAGGCCCGAGCATCTGCCGGACTTCCTCGACGAACCTCCCCGAAGCGTCCACGGGAAACCGCCGGGTCTGAAACATCGTGGTTGAATGGGCGTTTCTCACGCTGAAATAACACGGACAGCTCCCCTTATGTTCCTCCATGACCTCCCGGAGCCGGACGATCGTGTTCTCCTTGATGTCGTTCAGGTCGATCGAAAGGATGACCCCCTTCGTGAACTTCTCCCGGACCTTGTCCATGGGATGGACTTCATTGACGATGATCTTCAGAAGGTCCCCGTTCGCTTCACCCTTGCCGATAACCATGACCATCGCATCCGGCTGGAGGATCGACTGATATTTGGCGTACGGGTCCGAGAAGACGATACACTCGCCTTTGCCGGTGAAATCTTCGAGGCCGATGAACGCCATCGTGTTGTTCCGCTTATCTATCTTTTTCTTGACGGACGTGACGATCCCGCAGGCCCGTACCGTGCTGTTGTTCCGGAACCCCGAGATGTCACCCAATCGCACGTTCGCAAAGTCCTTGATCTCCTCCTCGTACCTGAGCAGCGGGTGACCCGACACGAAAAATCCAAGCACGGATTTTTCCCGTGCCAGTTTCTCCGATTCCGGCCAGGGAGGAGCAGATGTCATCGCCGGGAATTGCACCTTCGCTCCGCCGGCGGCTCCTCCGGTGTCAAACAGGCTCGACTGGCCGTCGAGTTCCCTTGCCTGGCAGGCCTGCCCGAAGGCTGCCGCCCGCTCGAGGTTTTCCATGTACTGGGCCCGGTGGGATCCCATGGAGTCGAAGGCCCCCGCCTGCACGAGGCTCTCGAGGCATTTCTTGTTGACGAGCCGGAGGTCGACATCGCTGCAGAAGTCGAAGAGGTTTTCGAATGATCCTTTCTCACTCCTCGCCTTGATGACGGTGTCGATCGCGCTCTCCCCCACATTCTTGATGGCGCAGAGGCCGAACCGGATCCTTCCGTCCACCACCTTGAAATCGAGACCGCTCTCATTGACGTCGGGAGGGAGAACTTCGATCCCCATCTTCCTGCAGTCGTCGATGAGCTTGACGATCTTCTCCGTGCTCCCGATTTCCGAAGAGAGCGTTGCCGCCATGAACTCCGCCGGATAGTGGGCTTTGAGATAGGCCGTCTGGTAGGCGATGACGGAGTAGGCGACGCTGTGTGACTTGTTGAATCCATAGGACGCGAATTTTTCGATCAGGTCGAAAATTTCGCCCGCGAGCACCTTCGCCGTCCCCAGCGCCGCTGCCCCGTCGATGAACTCCTTCTTCATCGCGGCCATCAGGGCCTTGTCCTTTTTCCCCATTGCGCGGCGCATCAGGTCGGCTTTCGCGAGCGTGAAGCCGGCGATTTCGCTCGCGATCTTCATGACCTGCTCCTGGTACACGATGATCCCGTACNNTCCCGTACGTCTCGTTGAGGATCGGTTCGAGCTTCGGATGGATGTGCGTGATCTTCTGCGTCCCGTGCTTGCGTGCGATGAAATCCCCGATCATCTCCATCGGTCCCGGACGGTACAGCGCGTTCATGGCGACGAGGTCGGAAATCGTGGTGGGCTTCAGCTTCCTGAGCCAGTCAGCCATGCCTGAGCTTTCGAACTGGAACACGGCCACGGTATCGCCGCGAGCAAAGAGCTCAAAGGTCTTTGCGTCGTCCTCGGGGATTGCGTCCAGGTCAACGGACTCGCCGAGGTTCTCCCGGACCATCCGGAGGCAGCTCTCGAAAACAGAGAGTGTGCGGAGTCCGAGGAAATCCATCTTCAGGAGTCCGGCGGTTTCGAGGTCCTTCATGTTGTACTGCGTCATGACCTCGGTCTGGGGCGTCTTGTACAGCGGGACAAAGTCGCTGATGTTCCCGGGAGCGATCACCACGCCCGCGGCATGCATCCCCGCGTTGCGGTTCATCCCCTCAAGCACCAGCGAAGCTTCGATCAGCGTCCGGATCCTGGGGTCAGTGCTCTCCGCGACCCATTTCAGGTCCGGGACGCTCTCGAGCGCCTCGGCGAGGGGGCGGACCTTCCCCTGTTCCACCGGGATCTGCTTTGTGATGGACTCGAGGGTGCTGAGGGGAATGCCGAGCACCCGGCCCACATCCTTGAGGACCGCACGCGAGGAGAGAGTGCCGAACGTGATGATCTGCGATACGGAATCCTGGCCGTATTTCTCCCGGACATATTTGATCACCATCTCACGCTTGTTGTCGGAAAAATCCACGTCGATGTCCGGCATGCTGATCCTGTCGGGGTTGAGAAACCTCTCGAACAGGAGGTCATACTTGATCGGGTCGACGTTCGTGATCCCGAGCGAATAGGAAGCGACGCTCCCGGCCGCGCTCCCACGGCCGGGACCGACATACACTCCCATGGCACGGGCGGCCCGGATAAAATCCTGGACTATGAGGAAATATCCCGCGTAGCCCATCCGTGTGATGACCGCGATCTCGTGCTCCAGCCTCTCGATCAGCGACTTGTTTGCTCCGGGGTACCTCCGGGCAAACCCCTCCCGGGTAAGACGCTCAAAATGCTCGTCGAGCGTCGCCGCCCCGGCACTCGCGGGGATCGGGAACTGCGGCATGTGGTTCCGGCCGAGTTCGAGCTTGAGGTTGCACTTCTCGGCCACTTCAAGTGTCGATTCAAGCGCTTCAGGGTAATCCTTGAATAGCTCATACATTTCCGCCGTCGTCCTGAAGTACGCCTGATCTGTCTGATAACGGAGTTGTGTGTAATCGGGAGTGTTCGTGCTGCTTGCATCGGGGATCAACAGCATGATATTGTGTGCGAGCGCGTGCTCGTGTTTCAGGTAGTGGACATCGTTCGTACAGATGAGTTTCAGCCCAAGGTCCCTTGCAAGCCGCGGTGCCTTCTCCCGCACGGTTTTTTCCCGGTCGATTCCATGGTTCTGGATCTCAATGTAGAAGTCCTCCCCGAATATCGCCTTGTAGATACCGGCCGCCTCGTAGGCCTCCTCATCCCTCCCGGACGCAAGATATGCTGAGACCACTCCTCCGGCGCAGGCCGAGAGGGCGACGATTCCTTTGCTGTGCTCCCGGAGGGCATCGGTGTCGATCCGGGGTTTGTAGTAGAAGCCGTCCAGGTGGCCGATCGTGGAGAGTTTGAGGAGATTGCTGTAGCCGGTCAGGTCCTTTGCCAGAAGCACAATGTGGTGGTAGCTTGCGCGCTTGCCCCCCGATTCTGTTTCCTGGCGTGTTTTTTCGAACCGGCTCCCTTTTGTCACAATGTAGGCTTCAACGCCGATGATCGGCTTGATCCCGGCCTTCGTCGCGTTCTTGTAGAACTCGACCGCCCCGAAGAGGACGCCGTGGTCCGTCAGTGCGACTGCAGGCATGCCGTCCGCGACTGCGGCATGGACCAGGTCCTCGGTGCGGCAGGCCGCATCCAGAAGGCTGTAATGCGAGTGATTGTGCAGATGGACGAATTGTGACATTAGGGCTCAGACGTTAAGGGTCATTCTAGAGAAGCCAGATGGAACAATCAAGAGCAGGCGGGAGCAACTTATGAACATCTTGTGCAACACGACGAACGGATTGAAGTCACAGACCTCACGTCAGGTCTGAAAGGAGTCGACACAAGCCCTGTGAGAGTCGGGAGGTGCCCCCTTTACCCTCAGGAGAAATTCAGGGAGAGGAGTTTCATTTCTGTCATCTCTTCAATCGCATACCGGACCCCTTCCCTCCCCATGCCCGACTCCTTCACGCCGCCGTACGGCATGTGGTCCACCCTGAATGAAGAGGCATCATTGATGACGACACCCCCCACCTCGAGTTCGCGATATGCATAGAACATGTCTGAGGCGCTGTTTGTAAACACTCCGGCCTGCAATCCGTACGCGGAGGCATTGACGCGCTCCACGGCGTCACTGAACTCCGAGAACTTGTCTACTGTGAGAACAGGCGCAAATGCTTCCTGGCAGCTCACCTTCATCTCCGGAGCCACATCAACGAGCACCGTCGGTTCCAGGACCGCTCCTGTTCTGCCCCCGCCGCACAGAACGCGTGCTCCTCCCTCAGTTGCTTCCCGGATCCAGGATTCCACCTTGCGCGCAGCCTGCTCGTCGATCATGGGGCCCACGATTGTGCGCGGATTGGTCGGATCACCGACGGCGATCGATTTCGCGAGTTTCACCAGGTGGTTCGTAAATGCCTCCGCAACAGATTCATGCACGTAGACCCGTTGGACGGATATGCACGATTGACCCGCGTTTCCAAATGCTCCCTGTACAATGCTCTTCAGGGCATGGTCCATGTTGGCGTCCGCGCAGACTATTACCCCTGCATTTCCCCCCAGTTCGAGAAGAACCTTTTTTTTCGCCGCCCGCACCTTGATCCCCCACCCAACTACCGGACTACCCGTGAAGCTGATGAGTTTAACTCTCTTGTCTGTAATAAGTTGCTCTATCTCACTTCCCATGCAGGGTACGACATTGATCGCCCCCGGAGGGAGCCCAGTCTTTGTAAAAAGTTCTGCAAACCGAAGGGCGGTCTGGGGCGCATTGGATGATGGCTTCAGTACGACAGTGTTACCGGACGCTATGGCAGGACCGAGTTTGTGGGCGACCAGGTTTAGCGGAAAATTGAACGGCGTTATAGCTCCAATGACACCCAGCGGAAACCGGCGGATTATGGCGGCCCGGTTCCCCGATTGCGGCACGACGTCGAGGGGGAGCACGTGTCCTTCGATCCTCCTTGCCTCCTCCGCGGAGGTTGCGATCGTGAACACCGCCCGTTCCACCTCGGCACGGGAGAAGGAGATGGGCTTCCCCGTCTCGGCCGTGATGAGCTGGGCAAACTCCTCTTTCTTTTCGGCCAGCGAGCGGGAAACGGAGTCAAGGGCGGCGCTCCGTTCATACGGCGAGAGGTTCTTTGTCAGATGAAACGCCGTCTCCGCCGACCGGATGGCGTCGTCGATGTCCCGTGAGGTGGCCTGGCAGATTTCGCCAACAGCTTTGTTTTCGAACGGATTGAACACCTGTCGCTTGATGCTTGTCTGGCGCCACTCGCCGTTGACAAGTATGTTCATGGCTTCCATTCTGGTTCCTTTGAATTGAGCGACCCTATGACAGTTTCCACCAGCTCCGCCCTCGGGACGATCGTCCGTTTCCCCGTCTTCCTTTCCTTGATTTCGATATTGCCGTTGGCAAGGTTTTTTTCTCCCACGATCACCTGGAACGGCATGCCGAGAAGATCCGCGTCTTTGAACTTGAATCCGGGACTCGTATCCTTCCGGTCGTCGTAAAGAACATCCAGCCCGCTCGTGCCGAGTTCACTGTAGAGCGATTCGGCGGCATCCGTCACCTGCGCGCTCCGGGCGCCCACGGCGATGAGATGGACGTCGAAGGGGGCGATCGCCCTGTCCCAGATGATGCCGTTCTCATCATGGTTTTGTTCGATGTGGCACGCAACGATTCTTTCGATACCGATGCCGTAGCTCCCCATGATGACGGCGGATTCTTTCCCGTTTTCGTCGAGGAATCTCGCTCCCAGTGCATCGGCATATTTCGTGCCGAGTTTGAAGATGTGACCCAGTTCGATCCCCCGCACGATCCTCAGCCTCCCTTTGCCGTCCGGGGACGTTTCTCCTTCCTGGACCGTGCGAAGGTCGTGGTACCCGTCGATTCTGCAGTCCCTTTCCAGGTCGATGTTCCTGATATGGTAGTCGTTTCTGTTCGCACCGCTGACAAGTCCGTTGGCCCCCTTCAGACGGCTGTCGGCGAGTATCGTGAAGCCTTTGAGCCCGACCGGGCCGATCGATCCGCCGTCGGCCCCGGTGAGTTCCCGGAGCTTCTCCCCTTCGATCGGGCGGACCTCAACACCGAGCACCGACATGAGCTTCGACTCGTTCAGCGAATCGTTCCCCATCATCAGTACAAGTACCGGCCGGTCTCCACCCCAGTACACGACGGATTTTGCAAGCTGATTCGGGTCCACGTGGAGGAATGCCGCCAAGGCATCGATTGTCTTGACCCCGGGTGTGTGTATTTCCTTCGTCCCGGAATCGCCGGGGACGCGCACCGCGCCCGGGACGATCGAAGAGGCCACCTCCAGATTTGCGGCGTACGATCCGTCCTCCGATAGGGCGATAACATCCTCCCCGGAAGGGGACTCCATCATGAATTCCTGCGAGCCGGTCCCCCCCATCGCCCCACTCGAGGCGCCGACCACGAAAAAACGGAGCCCGCATCGCGTAAAAATCCGCCGGTACGCTTCCGCATGCAGGTCGTACGCACGGTCCAGCCCGTCCCATGAGCGATCAAGGCTGTAGCTGTCTTTCATCATGAACTGTCGACCGCGGAGAACCCCGGAACGCGGACGGGGTTCGTTCCGGAATTTTGTCTGAATCTGGTACCAGATCTGCGGCATCTCCTTGTACGAAGAGATGTGGTTCTTGGCAAGCCAGCAGATCACTTCTTCATGTGTCGGGGCCAGGACGAGAGGACGGTTCTTTACGTGGAAGAGGGTGTCGCCGAATGCCTTGACGCGGCCGGTTTGTTCCCAGAGCTCGATCGGACTCAGCGCAGGGAGAAGAAGTTCCTGTCCGCCGATCCGGTCCATTTCCTCACGGACGATCCGAATGACCTTTCCGAAGACCTTCTGCGCCAGAGGAAGAAACACGTAGACTCCCGCCGCCAGCGCGCGCACCATTCCGGCGCGGATCATCAGCTGGTGACTTGGAATTGTGGCGTCAGAGGGAATCTCTTTGACGGTGGGAACGAAACCCTGACTCAGGCGCATGAAGTGTGACGTTCTTATGGGGTTTGTCGATCAGGAATAAACGAAGATACGAACAAATCGGAAGAGAATCCAGACACGGAGCGGTACCCACTGCGTCGGGTAAATTCCGGAAGATCCCGATGCGGACAGGAGTCAGGTCACCCCGGCGGACTTCAGGCCGAGCAGTCGGGGGTACTCCACTTTTATCGCGTACTTTCTTATCTCTTCGATCTCCTTCGGCAGGAACCCGTTCACGTCCATCTTCGGGATGCCGACCACCCTCATCTCCTCGACCGTGAAGTCGGGTTTCCCTCCCGTGGCGATGAAGTACCCCCTCACCTCGACATCGAACACGATGTCCTGCGTCGCGGTCTTCCTCTCGACTTTGAACTTGAACCGGGCCGGCACTTTCATGCCGCTCCCGGTCGCCGGTGATTTGAATCTATCGAACAATCCCAAGGCATTCTCCTTCCGGATGCGCGGACCCGGTTCTCAGTGTGAGGATACTAAATCCTTCAGAGATCTGCAATTGATTGACAGCTCATCCACCTCCTGTGACCGACTCCGGTTCATTTTCAATGTGAGCCTGCGTCTTCTTCCCTACGCGCCAGTAGGCTCCGCCTCCCCCTTCCCTGGCCATGAACTCGTATTCTACAAGTGAACGGCGGAGCGTGGCGGTATCCGCACTGTATTTCGCAAGGATCTGGTTCACGCGCTTCTCCGGGTACTTCACCCCGGTGTCGAATTCTTCGAGTATATGCCTCAGTATGACAAGGAATTTCTTTTCCTGAACCGGAAAAGCCTTGATGCGGCCGTTGGCGTCGGAGAATGTCGCCAGGACCTTTCGATCGTAGGCATCTACGTCAATGCCGAGTGCGAGTCCCGGGAGGCTCTCTTCGTGGAGTATCTTTTTTGCCATTCCGGCGAGCGCCCCGGTCTGGAGCGCGTAGATGCTGTAATAGCCCTCGGCGCGTGCGGACACGAGCCCCGCCTGCCCCAGTTTCGAAAGATGGTGAGACACCGTCGATTCGCCGACGCGGAGTGTTGAAGCAAGTTGTTCGACCGATTGCGGTTTCTGCGCAAGGAGACCGATGATCCTGAGCCGGTTCGGCTCGGCGAGGGCCTTGAAGAAACGGACGAGTTCGTCGACCTGGTTTTCCATGGAATCTCCCGTGTGAAATTAATATCATAAAGATAGAACTAATTCTACATAAATGCAAGTCCCCTCCTGTGAGGTTTGCATCTCGATTTCGTATTCCATTCATTGTAAATCAATCGGTTTTCGCCCGTCCAGAATCACGATCCGTCTCCCAGCCGAAGCAATGGAAGTCTCCACACCGGCAGCCCGCACTCCGCGCACCCAGGGCCCCCTTGTATTCGACGTAATCGGCCGGCATACAATCTCCTTCCTCGAACACCTGGGGATGTATTTCGGCCTCATCTGGTGGATGGTCAGGAACGTGCGGAACGCCCGGGAATCAAGCACGAATTTCTTCAGCCAGATGGTGCAGATCGGCAACGATTCGATCCCGATCGTCGTATTCGTCTCGACATTTGTGGGGATGGTGACGGCAGTCCAGTCAGCCTACCAGCTCTATTCGTGGATCCCGAGGTCGGTGGTCGGCGGGCTTGTCATCAAATCAGTCCTGCTCGAGCTCACCCCCCTCCTCACCGCGCTTGTACTGGCTGGGAAAGTCGGCGCAACCATCACGGCGGAGATCGGGTCGATGCGGGTGACGGAGCAGGTGGACGCGCTTGAAGCAATGGGTTTCGATTCGGTCTCGTTCCTCATCACTCCGCGCATACTCGCCGGAGTGGTCATGTTTCCCGTGCTTGTGGTGTTCGGAGACCTCCTCGCGGTGCTCGGGGGCCTGTTCGGTGCAGTGATCGTCGCACACATCCCCGCAGGCGCGTTCCTTGCCGGCATGAAGTCGTCGTTCCTCACGCGCGACGCACTGTTCGGACTGACGAAGGCGACGATATTCGGCTTCACGATCACCTCCATCGCCTCTTACCAGGGCTATTATGTCACCGGGGGATCTGCAGGCGTCGGGAAAGCAACCATGGCCACCGTCGTGTTCACGTGCCTTGCCGTCGTGATCCTCGACTTCATACTCGCATCGACGCTCCTCTGAATGATAACCATCAGGAATATCCGGAAGAGTTTTGACGAACGGCCGATCCTGCACGGTGTGAACATCGACGTCAGGGACAGGGAAACGCTTGTCGTGTTGGGGAGGAGCGGGGGGGGGAAGAGCGTCATGTTGAAGATGATCGTGGGCCTGCTCAAGCCGGACTCGGGGTCGATCACCGTGGACGGGAGCGACGTCCTTTCCATGACGTACCCCAGGCTGAGGGAACTCCGGTTCAAGTTCGGCTTCCTGTTCCAGGGGGCCGCCCTCTTCGACTCCCTTACCGTGGGGGAAAACGTTGCGCTGGCGCTCCGCAGGGGGCGGGCAAAGGACGAACTCGAGTTGAACGAGGTCGAGATCGCCGAGCGCGTCAGCTATGCCCTCGATGTCGTCGGCCTGAAGAACACCGAACGCGCGTTGCCGTCCAACCTGAGCGGAGGGATGAAGAAACGTGTGGGTCTGGCGCGGGCGATCGTCCCGAGTCCCCGGTACATGCTCTATGATGAACCGACGACCGGACTCGACATGGAAACCGCCGACGAAATCAACGTACTCATCAATGACCTGCGGACGAAGCTCGGCGTGACCTCCATCGTGGTGACGCACGACATTCACAGTGCATTTGTTGTTGGTGACCGGTTTGCCATCCTTGACGGAGGAAAGACGCTCATGACCGGCACACGCGCAGAGATCGAAAACAGCACCAACGAGGATGTCCGAAAATACATCAGCAGTTCCCTCTCAACCTCAAGGACGCGACTGACATGAAATGGAGCAACGAAGCCCGGATAGGGGTGGGTGTGTTGGCGGCAGCCGTGATATTCATCGCAGGTATCGTGTACCTCCGCGGCATCGACCTTCGCTCCAAACAATATGCCCTCAAGGTGTCCTACCGCAACGTCAACGGCCTGAAGGAGGGGGACGTGGTGACGGTCGCCGGACTCTCGATCGGACGCGTGGAATCCATGTCGATGGTGGGAAGGGCGATCGGGGTGAGCCTCTCGATTCAGACGAAAGTGCATTTACCGAAGGACTCGAAAGCGATTCTGAAGAGCGAAACAATCATGGGGGGAAAATTCATTGAGATTGCGCCGGGGACGGACTCGCTCATGCTTGCGAACGGTGACTCCCTGGGGGGATTGTACGAGGCGGATCTCTCCGAGCTGACGGCAACCCTTTCCCCCATCACCTCGAACGTGCTGGGGATCCTCGAGAACGTGAATTCAACGTTTGACGAGCCGACGCGGAAACGGATTCAGAAGATCGTGGCCGAGCTTGAACGCTCGTCGACCCGGCTGGAAGAGGTCATACACGCCGGGGGAAAAAGTGCCGACGCGAGTTTTGCGGACGTTGCGGTTTTTTCTCGGGACCTTGCCAGGTTCGCCCGCACACTGGACACGATTGCGGCGGCCGAACGGTTGAACATCGACACCAGCGTGACTTCGTTTGCGCAATGGTCACGCAACATGGAGCGCGTTTCGATGAAGCTCGAAACAACGACCGAGTCGCTCAACGCGGTTCTCGCAAAGATAAAGAACGGCGAAGGGACGCTGGGGAAACTCGTCCAGGATGACCGCCTCTATAATCATATGGACTCTCTGTCGATGAATCTGAATCTGCTTGTGAAGGACCTGCGGGAGAATCCCCAGCGTTACGTGAAGCTCAGCCTTTTCTAAAGGTGCATTCCATGACCGGACTTCCAAAGCGGACGCTCGCCCGGACCGGGCTCCTTGAGAAAGCTGTAAAGCGCGCGCGCGATTCCGC
This sequence comes from Ignavibacteriota bacterium, assembly GCA_003158475.1. GTDB lineage: Bacteria > Bacteroidota > Ignavibacteria > UBA10030 > UBA6906 > Fen-1273. The sequence goes on from PMJR01000089.1 coordinate 18,184, forward strand.
GAACGCGTAAACTCAACCCCTCCTCCTCCGGTACGCGCGCACTCCCCAATAGACCAGCACGCCCGTCAGTGTCGTCGCCAGAATCCAGAGTGCGGCATTCGTCATCGCTTCGGGAAACGCCCGCCACTGCTCACCGAGGTAATAGCCCGCGGAGATGAAGATCCCGGTCCACAAGAGCGCACCGGCGTACGCAAAAAGTGCGAACGTCCCGTATTCGAGGCCAGAGCTCCCGGCAACGATCGCGATCCCATGACGCACACCCGGCACGAAATACCCTATCGTCAGCGACCAGTGTCCCCATCGTTTGAACCACAAATGCAGGCGATCCACTGTTCCAGGTCCGATGTGCAGCCGCGCTCCGAATCTGTGCAGGACACGCGACCCCCCTATCCTGCCGATGCAGTAGCTTATTGTTATGCCGAACACAGTCCCCAGGAGAGCCGATATGCAGCTCGGCAGGAGATGAAGCGTCCCGTTGAAAATAAGGTATCCTGTGAGCGCGAGGAGCGTCTCATCCGGTACGGGAAGGCCCACAATCCCTAGCATCAGGAGGAAAAAAATCGCAGGATACCCGTAGTTTGCGATCCATACCTGGAACTCATGTATTGGCATCGAAGGGTTGGATCGTTAGATATTTAATATATTCGCAAATTTCTATTGACAATTGAGTCGAAAATACATAATATTTCTAAAAGAGCTGGCGAGAACGTCTTTGCCGGCGAGGCGTGCTAAGAGCAATCGGTTCCAGGGAACCGGGGGAGGAACTTATGGCAGCGAGTAAACTCGCTATGCGGCGCGTCATCATTTCCAAGTTGTTCGAATACCTCAAACTCAACTACGATTTCGAGCGGCCCGCTGATTCGGTCCTGAGAGGCCAGATCTCGGACCGGGAAATCGATATCGTGCTCTCGTATAAGAGCGACCACAGGCTCGGAGAGCTGCGGGAGGCTCTGGCGAGAGTAGAGAGCGGGACATACGGGTACTGCATTGGCTGCAAACGACCTCTCAGTCGCGCGGACCTGGTACAGGACCCCGCACAGCGGGTCTGCGCATCATGCGAGGAATCGTTCAACCTGTCTCGGGAGTCTGTGCACACCCACCAGTTCACCGACAGCCCACGGTAGTGGTGGAGCAGCCAGCGCAATCACGACACCTTTTTGAAGCAATCTACAGACGAGAAAGGCCCGGAATTTCCGGGCCTTTTTCGTTGAGGATGTGCCCTCGGCGTGAGTCGAACACGCGACCTGCGGTTTAGGAAACCGTCGCTCTATCCATACTGAGCTACGAGGGCGTCTGTACCACTTGAGACCAAAGCCTCCCGCCTCCCCTCCCCGCCCAATGATAAGGAAAACCCGGAATCCAATCAAGCGGTTAGTACCGCGCACCCGCTGCAAGGTCGCTGGCTTGCATCTCGAAGGATCCGAACGTACATTTGGCGATGAAATTATCGTGCCCCGGGCTTCTTGAGCGTTCAGAGACGCGCGGGCGCAGGGTTTCCCAACCTCCGGCAACCGACGCATGACACACATGGGTAAGGTATTCAAACGGTACGCTCCTGCGGCACTCTCGGAATCGCGTGAGGCCCTCGGACAGGTCGGCGGCTCAGGGGATCTTGAAGCCGACATCAGCCTCTGCGCGCAGCAGACTCTCGAGCCTGCATTCATCAGGTACCTTCCGCGTGAAGGGAAGATTCTGGAGGCCGGCGCAGGACGGGGACGCTGGGTGTTCTATCTGCGGCGTCGGGGCTATGACGTCGTCGGGATGGATCTCGCCCGCGCCGAAATCGCTGCGGCAAAAGCATTCGATCCCGATGTGCCGATCGAGTATGGAAACGTTCTCCAGACGGGGTATCCCGACCGGTCATTCGAAGCCGTGATATCACTCGGCGTCATTGAGCATTTTGAGGAGGGACCTCAGGCGGCTCTTGCGGAAGTCCGCCGGATACTCAAGGTGGGAGGACTGTTTCTCGTCACCGTGCCGACCCAGAATTTCATGCGCGTCGCGCTCTTCAACCGCATAAAGAATGCTCAGACCTCCCTTCGCAGAATGAGGGGGGTCGAACTGGAGTTTGAAGAATACCGGTATTCACGCCGCCAGTTCGAAGCCCGGCTGCGGGAAGCGGGGTTCCTCGTCGTGGACCGCGCACCCGACGATTTCCGTCCGCCGATGAACATGGGATTGTACGCCGATTCCCGTTTTCTCCAGCATCCGGAACGCCGATGGGAGCTCAACAATGCAGGTAAACTTATGAATGCCACGCTGAGCGCCCTCTCCCCCTGGCTTCATTGCTCGGGGACCCTCTGGGTCTGCCGGTCTCCGTAGGTACGCGGCCACGAATCGGTCATTTCAGAGCTCACGGTAAAGCCTGTGGCGGTCGATGTACCGGGCGACGGAAGGAGGAACAAGGTAACTTATTGTGAGTCCTTTTTGGACCCTGCGGCGGATTTCGGTCGCGGAGATATCGATAGAGGGTACAGCGCATTGAATGACGTCTTTCGGTAATGACGGGTCTGCAGCGACACCGGCGAATCCGGGCCGGTTCATGACGATCAGCGTCGCCCTCTTCCCGATTTCCCCCGGGTCCTTCCAGGTTCGGAATTCCGCCATGTTGTCCGCACCGATCAGAAGGAAGAATTCGTCTCTGGCGTTCTCCTCTCCCATCGCACGGAGTGTGTCAACAGTGTACGAAACTCCCCCCCTCTCAATTTCCATATCCGAGACTTGAAAAAACGGGTTGGATTTGACCCCCGCCCGAAGCATTGCGAGACGGTGGGCCGGGGACGTCATGGCGGCGTCCACTTTGTGGGGAGAGATCATTGTCGGGACGAACAAGACACGGTCAAGTCCGACGCGCTCGCGGACGTACTCGGCGACGATGAGGTGTCCGTGATGCACCGGGTCGAATGTCCCGCCGAATACACCCAGTTTCATGCGAGCGACCTGTAAAGGTTTAACGTCTCTTCCGCACACCGTGCCCATGTGAAGAGCTTCGCCCTCCGAAGCCCTTTCTCCCGCAGAGAATCCCGAAGAGAGGGATCCTCGAGGACCGATTGAATCGCCCCGGCCAGTTCCCCTTCCCCCGATGGATCGATCAGGATGCCGGCGTCCCCCATCACTTCCGGCAGTGACGCAGCGTTCGAGGTGATCACCGGTGTGCCGCAGGCCATGGCTTCAAGCACCGGAAATCCAAACCCTTCATAGAGCGATGGCATCACCAACGCTGTGGCTGCGCGGTACGCCGCGATGAGATCCGGCTCGGAGAGCCACCCGAGGCTTTGCACCCGGTCGCCGATCCCCTCGCTCTTGCACAGGGCGTGCAATGCACTATTCTCCTCGAGTCTCTCACCCACGCACACGATCCGGACGTCCGTCCGGTCCCCGAGAGCGGAAACCGACCTGATGAGGGCGGAGACGTTTTTGTGCGGTTTGAGACTCCCGACGTAGAGAAGAAACCTCTTTCCGGTATTGTGTTTCCTCCTGAATTCGTCGGCGGACGCGTTGTCCTGCGCAGGGGCGAAGTCTTCCGAAACGCCGAGCGGGATCACGTGGATCTTCTCCGGCGGGCAGGGCATGCACCGGAGGAGTTCTTTTCCTGCAAAGTCCGAATCCACGATGACCGCGTCGGCCGCAGTGCAGGCATGTCCGATCATCACTCGTGCATATGCGCGCTGGACCGGCGAGAAGTACGCGGGAAACCTGAGGTGAATCACATCGTGGATAGTGACGACACGCCGCATGGACAGCCCGAACGGGAGCGTGTAATGGGGAGCGTGGAACAGAGAGATTCCTGCCCGGTTCGCCTGGAAAGAGAGCGAGATGAGCTCCCCCAGCGAGTATTTCCCCGACCGGTTAACGATCGTCTTCCCCGTGTGAGTGCGGCTGATGAGTCCGGCGTTATCGGGAGACGCAAAGTATGTAAATCGGTCCTCATTCTGACGGTCAAAAAATGAGGAGAGATTACGGATATACGTCCCGATTCCGAAGTCGAAGTATTTCCGTGCGTCGATGCCGACGTTCATTGTGGGGACCGAAAAAGCATCGAGAGGACATTCGAAGCGATTGCGCGTTGATCCCGGTTTCCCAGGAAACGGCGGCAAAGAGACGTCGCGAACAAGTAACCCCTGATAAGCACGTTGTCGATCATGGAAGCGTGCCGTGTGTAGTACAGAAGCTGCGAGCGGCGATACTCCTTCTGGACGGAGGGAGGGATGCCCCCGGGCTGGCTTCCGCCTCCCATGTGCTCTACACGGACATCGGGGATGTAGTGTATCTCGTGTCCTGTCCTGGAAATGCGGGCACAAAGGTCGACATCATCGAAGTACATGAAGTACCGCTCATCGAAACCTCCGACCTCCTCGAACACCGTCCTCCGTACCACGAGGGCCGCACCGGACACCCAGTCCCGACGGACTGTGTCCTGCCTCTTGTACAGGTCGTGCCGCAGGCTCATGCGCCACTCGGACCAGACCGTGGGAAATTTTCCCGTTGAATACTGAACCGTTCCGTCCGGGTTGAGAAGCTGCAGGCCCGCCGCCCCGCAGGACGGGGTTCGGGCGAAATACGACTCGATGTGGGTCAGGATTTCCGTGTGAACTCGCGTATCGTTATTAAGGAACAGGAGGAGCCCGCCGTGCGATGTCCTGGCTCCCCTGTTGTTCGCTGCGCCGAACCCCGCGTTTTCGGGATTGAAGATGACCGTGCAACCGGCAAGTTGTTCCGTGGCGGCATGGACGCCGGGAGCAGTGGATCCGTTATCCACGACGGTAATCTCGAGATCGCCCTTGTGGTGGAGCCGGAGGGATTCCACCGCGCGTTTTGTCAGGTCGGGATGGTTGAATTGAACGATGACAATGGAGATCATCGTGCCCCCGGCGGCATATCCTCAAGTGTGCGAATACCTGTCAGGCGGAAATACATGTGCGCAACGGCGTTGATGATTTTCCCGGGCGCCGACTCCCCGTTGGTAAGGTCCGACGTCATCCAGGTTGTGACCTCCTTCTCCGGCGAGCGGCGAGCGGCGCGCACCACCCGGCGTTTCCCGGCAATCCTCACCGGATGCACGAGAAGCCACAGGTACGCACGGAGAAGGCCCGCAAGCGAGTATTTGCGGAAGAGGAGCGAGGCTGCAAGTTTCGCACAGACGTTCAGGGCGAATAACGGGAGGAGTTTCAGGAGCGTCGGCGTGCTGAAGAAAAGGAGCATGGTGAGGAGCCTGTTCCGTTCCTGGTACATTGTCATGAGCGAAGCCTGTTGTGTGCGCGTTGTGTCGCTCCCGAGATGCCGTACCCTTGACGCGGAAGTCTGGATGACGACGCAGCCGAGAAACCGGGCGCGCAGGCTCAGGTACACGTCCTCGAGGTACAGGAAGTACTCGTCGTCGAAGGGCGCGCCCAGGATGTCACGCTTGTAGATGAGCGATGCCCCGCCCGCGAAGCACGTGTTCTCGGGTCTCTCGAACTTCCTCATGATGTTATGGCCGAGGAAATTCAGAGAGCCGTTCTTCTCATAATACTTCTCCGGAACACCCTCCGTGCGTATCAGCGACCCGGCGATGGCGACCGGCGCGGGTGCAACGGCATCGACAAGCCCCTGCAGCCAGCCATCCGCGACGATGGCGTCGTTGTTCAACAGGACAATCAGTTCTCCTGCGGCGTGACGCACCCCCTCGTTATTGCCGCCGGCGAACCCGGTGTTCCCCGTGGACCTGACGAGCGTGACACCCGGAAAATTCGCTTCGACATACACGGCACTCCCGTCGCTGGAGCCATTGTCAACCACGATGACTTCAAAACGGTCGTACGCCTGTGAGAGCACGGCGGTCAGACAGTCGTGGAGAAGGTGCTTCCCGTTGTAGTTGACGATGATCACCGAACAGAACGGGAGGGGATGATTCATGGGGGAGACGGCCGGCCTTTGGAAGAGGATTCACCACGTAAACTTGTTCTTGTAATAGTCGACAATCCGTGCCAGCTCTTCGTCGAAATTCTTCGTGTTCTTCCAGCCGAGCTCCCGCAGGCGGGAATCATCCAGCGAATAGCGTATGTCCTCCCCCATCCGGACGTAGTTGAACTGGGCGTAGTCCTCGAGGGGAACATCCTTGCCGAAATAGCAGCGCAGGACCTTGGCAACCACCTCTTTGTTTTGCGCTTCGTAATTGCCGGACACGTTGTAAATGGTGTTCCGCTCACCATGTTCGACGATGTGCAGTATCGCCGACGCCGTGTCGTCTGCATGCAGCCAGTTTCGCACGAATGAACCGTCGCCGTGGAGAGGTATTTTCTTCCCGAGGGAGAGGTACTTGACGGCTTTGGGAATGAGTTTTTCGGGATACTGATCGATGCCGTAATTGTTTGTCGGACGGACGATGACGAACGGCACGCCGTGCGTCCGGTGCCAACCGAGTATGAGCATGTCGGCCGCCGCCTTGCTCGCGGAGTACGGGTTGCTCGGCTTCAAGGGGTCGGTTTCCCTGTGGTTCCCGGCGGTCAGATCCCCGTACACTTCGTCGGTGCTCAGATGGACCAGCACGGGCATTTCGTAGTTGCGCTTTGCGCGGACCAGCTCCAGGATGTTCTCGACCCCCATGATATTCGTGTGGAGGAAGCGTTTGCTGTCGACAATACTGTTGTCAACGTGAGTTTCAGCAGCGAAATTGAACACGATGTCCACCTCGTACAGGTGGTCCATTGTGGCAATGTCTGCTTCGAGGAATTTGAATGACTTCGAGTGCTGGAATTCTTCGAGATGCTCGGAACGGGCGGCATAGGTCTTTTTGTCGATTCCCCATACGCGCCAGCCCCGCAGGAGACAGGCACGCGTGAAATGAGAGCCCATGAATCCAAGGCATCCGGTAACGGCGACGACTTTCATTTGCGTGGTGCTCCTGCTGAGGTGTCGGGAATAATGGTGGGAACGGGAACCGGGAGTATGAAGCCGCCTGCGTACTGCACCGCCTGGCAGCGGGCAATGATCTCTTTCTGGAAATTCCATGCGAGGAGGAGCAGGTAGTCCACCCTGGTCCCGGCCAGCTCCTGGATCCCCGCGATGCGCATGTGCGCCCCGGGCGTGAAATAACCCCGCTTTTTCGGGTTGTCATCGATGGCGACCGGAACATCGCGATCACTGATCTCGAAGAAATTCACAAGCGTGTTCCCCTTTGCGCTCGCGCCGTACGCCCAGATCACCTTGCCGCCCGCGACTTCCCTGTCGATGAGCTCCCTGAGCTGCCGCTTGTTGAGGAGGACGCGCTCCGCGAAAGCGCGGTACGGTTCCCGGGCGGTGATGCCGAACGCGGTCTCGCGCTCGAGATACTCCGCGACCCGGGGTGTGCGCTCGTGTTCGCCCCGCCTGCACACATACGTCCGGATTGTTCCCCCGTGAAGGTCTGCGAAGTACTCCACATCGAACACATCCATCTCATGCATGCGCATCAGGGTCACCAGCGGAGTGATGCCGATGTACGAGAGATGTTCGTGATACGCCGTATCGAACTCGTTCTTCCCGATAAAGTCGAGGACGTAGGGGCATTCGATGACAAATATTCCCCGGCGGGCCAGGCAGGAGGCCACCCCTTCCACAAACTTGTGGACATCGTCCACATGCGCAAAGACATTGGTCGCCGTGATCACCACGGGGTCGCCGAACCGCGCAGTGACGTCTTTGGCGATGGAGGGTGACCAGTAGACGTTCAGTGTCCGGATGCCCGCGGCGTTAGCTTCCGTCGCGAGGTTCTCGGCGGGATCGATGCCCACGACGCGCATGCCGATGTCCTGGAATTTCGAAAGCAGGCACCCGTCGTTGCTGGCGATGTCCATCACCATGTCTCCCGGCTTCGCCCCCGCCACCCGGCACGATGTCCGGGCGAGCTCTTCGCAATGTTTCCGGAAGGTCGCCGTTGTGGAGCTCACATACAGGTAGTTCTTGAACATCAGATCCGGGTGAACGACCCTTGTCAGTTGCGACAGGCCGCACCTGGTGCACACCTGGAGGGAAAGCTCCTCCCTGAACTCGGGAGAAGAAAGGTCTGTCCGTGTGACGTACGAATTTGCCAAGGGGGTCGATCCGAGGTCGAGATAGCGGTCGAGCGTGACCGACCCACAAATCCTGCACTGTGATTGGATCTTGGAGGCTGTCGTTCCTTCGGTCATCAAGTTGTTGAACCGGGTTGTGTCCATTGATGAGTCATGCGGCAGGGCATAGGTGATTGCGATGTCCCTGCGCCGGACCGGCCGCACGTCGGGATTGAATTCACTTTTGACGATGTCGAATATCGAACGGGGCACCGGCCGGCCGACGTTGATGACGCCGGCAACGTCCTCCCTGAGCGCGAGGCGATAGATTGCTTCCGCCGCTTCGCCAATCGGCATGCGTGACGTGTACTGGTCGGTGCACCCCTGAGCAAAGTTCAGTTCCCTGTAAAATGAGGTGCGCACGATGAGGCTGTTGGCCACCAGAAGGACTGAGCATTCGCCGCCGAGCTTCGATGCCGCGTACCGGTTGACAGGCAGGACCGGCGACTCTTCCGAGTAGTCTCCCCGTTCGCCCGGGTACACGTAATCGGAGGAGATGTACACGAGCCGGGCATGATGCCGTCTGCACCAGAGGGCGACGTTTGCCGTCCCGATGATGTTGGAAAGCAGGTATCCCTCATCGGCGTCCTCGTTGAACTTGTTGGTGACCGCTCCTGCATGGATGACGACCGACACCCCCCCTTTTGCACAATACGATTCAATTGAATCGTACGAAGAGACGTCCATCTCATTCCTGGACGGCGCGAGGAGGTCACGGTCGAGCTTCAGAAGCTCCTTTGCAAGCTGCCCTGCGCCACCTGTGACGAGTATCCTATTTTGCACGACGTAACCAGTCAAACCCCATGGCCTCGACGGTCTTGCGTTCTTCGTCCGCCGGGTTATATTTGCTCGTAAGCCAGTAGAGAACAACCGCGGGTTCGTTGGTGAAATTGTAATATCCGTGCCAGATCCCGCGCGGTATGAACAGCGCACCGTCCTTGGCGCTCCGTTCGGAAGAGTAGACCCACTCCACGGTCCCCTTTTCGTGGGCCGGTGCGTTGCAGAAACCGAATTTAAGCGCCCCTTTCACGCAGATCTGATAGTCATCCTGGAACTCATGCCGGTGCCAGGCCGACAGAGCCCCCGGATGGACGATGGTCGCATTGACATCACCATTGCCGACCGGAAAAATGTCGTTATACCGAATGCCACGGTCGTCCTCGTGAAACCGGAGGGCGTGGCGCTTGATCAGTGAGCCGGCCATGACGGCGGTGCCTCCCTGGATTTTTTCAGATTCGCCCTTCCTGCGGGAAGAGGGCGTATTTTACGTGCCAACCCGCCTCGGTGATCGTCCACCGGCAGTCGTCACCGGGTGAAAACATGTACCTGATCCGGGCCGCGACCCATCGGCGCGCAAACTGGAACGCGTAGAGCGTCCTGGTCGCCAGCGAGTAGAGGCGCCCGTGATGTTTTGTGAGGAACTTGTTGTACCCGGAGTACATCAGGCGGAGACGGTACTCCGGCACCTTGCTGAAGGACTGTCCGCCGAAATGAATAATCTCCGCAGCGGGGACATAATACAGCCGCCACCTGGTGTCGTGTTTGATGCGGTAGCAGAAGTCCGTTTCCTCGCAATAGCTGGTGTAGCGCTCATCGAAAAACCCGATCTTGCTTATCACTTCCCGTCTGATCAGCATGTCCGCCCCCGAGAGGTACTGGGCCTCCATCGGAGTCGTTATGGATTCTCCGGGGACAATGCCGATCTGCGGCCAGCGGACGAACGGGACAAGGTGCGACATACCGAAAGCTTCAGAGAACGCCTGGAGGAGACCGGGGAACGAACCGAACGACACCTGTGTCGACATATCCCGGTTGCGCAGCTTCCCCGCACATGCGCCGGCATCGGGATGGGTCTCCAGGAATTCAAGCAGGATCTTGATCGCGTTGTTCACAAGCACCATGTCCGAATTCAGCATCTGGACGTACTTTCCCTTTGCAAGGGCGACCCCCTTGTTGTAGGATTTTGCGACTCCGATGTTCGTCTGGTTGATCGTCAGGATCACGTCGGGGAATTCCGCGCGGACCATCTCGGGGCTTCCGTCGGTCGACCCGTCATCGACGATAATGATCTCGTACGTCAGCCCCTTCGTCTTTTCATGGACGGAATGGAGGCAGTCGCGCAGCATATCGCGCACATTCCACTGCGTGAAAACTATGGAAACATCCGGATGTGACAGAGCACGGCTCATGATCAGTTTACTGTCTCGATGCAGAAATGAGTGTGAACGTGCCCCCGCGGTGAAAGGCGGATTCAATGGCGGCCGCCCCGCGCGCGAGCGGACGACCCGCAAAGCGGCGTGCAACCCCCCCCGCGAAGGATCCGTTCGCCGCCACCAGGGGGACCAGACTCCCGAGGATCCCGGCCCAGTTGTGCTCCGGTGACCGCTGGAATTCCGCCTGCACATCGAAACCTCCGGCGTCGAGGAGCTTCCGGAGCCCGCCGGGAGTAAAATGGTAAAGGTGACGCGGCACTTCCAGGTGGTACCAGCGACCGCGGAACACCCGGGCCTGGAGGCTGTCGAAATTCGGTACGGCGATAATCAGTATCCCACCGGGTTTCAGGAGAGTCCGGATTCTCTCAAGAGCCTCCACGGGACGGGGAATGTGTTCCAGGACGTGCCAGAGGGTCACGACATCAAAGGAGTGGTCCGGGAAATGGGTATTCAGGAGATCCCCTTCCGTGATGTGAACCCCCTCCTCCTTCGTTCCGAATTCTACCGCCTCCCGGCTGAACTCGACCCCCTGTGCGGAGAATCCCGCTTTCGAGGCCTCCCGCAGGAAGAACCCCGCACCGCATCCCACGTCGAGAAGTGTGCCGGACGACCGGAACCGGCGCACAATATTGAGCTTGTCCCGTTGGGGGGGCTGTATCCTCCTCCGGTAGTACCCCGGGTCATATCCGCCGATAGGATAGTACGAAGCAGGATAGTATCGGCCCAGTGTCCGTTCAGGAGGCCGGGGGACCGTTTGAGCGATGCCGCAATCGGTACAACGAACGACAGAAAAGGACTCGTCGGTCGTCTTGAAATTGATATCCCTGGCCGGAAACAGGAACTCTCCGGCCGTGCCGCCGCAGATACCACATTCAAACGGTGTGCCCGGTGGATTCATGCGCGCGCCTTCTCAGGTGAAGAAAATATATTACACTCGACATCAAAATGCCAACGACCCCGCTGAGTGAGAATGCCACCGCCGCGCCGAGTGCCCCCAGGCGCGGGATGAATATCGCGTTCCCTGCAATCAGAGCTGCTATTCCCGCGGCCGACATTATGGGGAACACCTCGGACCGGTTCCATGCGAACAGGGTCGCATTCAGGGGATAGGCGGCCACGACACAGAGCAATCCGATGCACATCACCCGAATCATCGTCCCGGTGCCCACGAATTTCGGGCCGAAGACAATCGCGACTACCAGATCTGCCGACAGGGCCAGGAGAAGGATGCCGAGGCCAAACAGGCTGACGATCAGGATAGAATGACGCTGCTTTTTCCGGATCATTTCGGGAGTAATCGCCGAAGACAGTTCGGGCAGGAGAACCGTGAGATAGGAGTTCGTCACAATCACCACGATGGAGGCAATCTTCGACGCAGCACCGTACATCCCGAGCGCGCGGGCATCGGCGAGCCCCCCCACAAAGAAGAGGTCCATGCGCCCACCGACCAGGTTGAGGATATAATACAGAGAGAGCCATTTGTTGAAGGAGAGCATCCTGCGCCTGAGCTGAGTATCGGCTTTCCTGAAGGAGATCACGTTCCTGGGTGCACACAGGTAGCTGAGTACCACCAATCCGCCTCCGGTCGCGATCTCAATCCACAGGGCGTCCCCCACCCGGAGCGAGCTGGACATGAAGGCATAAACAAACACGACAAGGACCACCACCTTCATGAGAGGCTGGGAGATTGACACCGCGGCAAGAGTGCGGAACTGCCTGTGCGACTGGAAAATCGGAGGAAAGAATGAAGCGATCATCCCGAAAGCGACAGCGATCAGCGAAAGGAGAAAGTACGAGTTGATACTACTGTCGACATGCGTAAAGACCATGCCTACGATCGGATTGAGGAACAAGACTGCCCCGACCAGCACAATCCCCGAAAGGACGAGTTTTGCCTTGAGAGCGACGCTCAGGACCGAGCGGAAACCATTCTCATCCCCCCGTGCGATCATTTCCGACCCGAACCTGACGATCGATCCTCCGATCCCGAGGTCTGAGAGTGCCACCATCATCGTGACAATGGAAATGATGAGCGTCAGGACCCCGTATTCGTCAACTCCCAGTGTCCTTGCATACAGTCCCGACGTCACAGCCCCGAGGAGTGCACTCATGGCCGAAGCCGCCCCAACCCAGAAAGTGTTCTCCACCGTCTGGGAATGCCACGCCTTCTGCATGAAGTTCCTGACCCGTCCGGTGATGACGTTCCCGTCGGTCATGGCCTTGTGCCGATATTCAGGCTTGAAAGCATCAATTCCGTAAGCGCGCGCCACGAATGCCTCCGGGCCATTTCGCGCCGGCGGTCCTGTATCTCCCCCGCCGGTTCCGCCAGGGATTCCCTGACGGCCGAAGCAAATTCCTCCTTCCCCTGCGCCAGCCGCAGGAGTCCGTCGTTTCTGAAAGTGAGGAGTTCGTGCATCGGGGTTGAGACGACGGGCTTGCCGAGGGCAAAGTACTCGAACACCTTGACGGGGTTTGTTGTCTGGGAAACCTTCCCTGCAAGGAAAGGAATCAGGCAGACATCGAAAGCGCTTATGTACCGCGGCATTTCCCCGTACTCCCTCCTGCCGATCCAGCGAAGGTTCGGTATCGTTCGAAGGTGAGCATTCCGGAACTCGAAATCGAGCGGTCCCACCATGATGAAAGAGACATCAGGCATCGTACGCGCGAGATGGCCGATGAGATCGAAGTCGAACCAGGCCCGCAACACCCCGACGTACCCCGCGATGGGGTGGCTCGCCTCCTGTATGTCAGCCGGGACCCCCCCCCCTGCAGCACAATCCTCGAACCAGTCAAGGTCGACCCCGTTCGGAACGCGGACAATGGGACGCCCGGGAGCGATTGCGCGAAGCCTTTCTTCGAGTTTTTCAGCGGTAACGAATGTCGTCCCGGCGATATCCAGGAGGCGACGTTCGTATCCTCCGAACCTCTCGACTGAAGCGGCCCCCGAAAACAGGGTGATCTCATCCAGGCAATCATAGGCGATTGTCGTGAAATCCCCGCGCTGCAGAACAAGCCCCCAGAAGGGATTCTGCACGATGGCGATCGATTCCTCATCCTGGCCGATGAAACGGAGCACCCGACGTTTGAGAGCCTGCCGGAATATGGCAGCGTTCACATTCTCCAGCGGAGCGGAGTCCACGCGGTTCGATGGATACACCATCGGCATGGGGACAATTGAAAGCCCGGTTTCCCCGGGACTTTGTCCCCTTCGGCGACGCGGCGCGGAAGCACTTCCGGGGATGAGGAATGAGAAGATCCCGAGGGCCTGGTACACGATCGAATACAGCACCAACCGCAGCAGCCCCTTCTTCCGGCCATGGAGATACTCGGTCAATCCGCACGGCTCAATGAACGTCACGCGGATTCCTCGCTGGACGAACTGGTCGGCAAGCTTCTGCGGGCGCTGATGAAGAAACGAATACGGGATCGGGGAGAAAAGATAAACGTGCGTCAACGGTTCACACGGAGATATGTTCGCAGAGCCCGGACAATGCGGCTGCTGGATTTTCCGTCGCCGTAGGGATTATGGGCCCTGCTCATTGTGAGATACGCGTGCCGGTTCGTCAACAGGCGTTCGATCTCGTTCACGATCTTGCGTGAGGAAGTGCCGACGAGGCGGACCGTCCCCGCCTTCACCGCTTCGGGGCGTTCAGTATGATCACGCATCACGAGCACAGGTTTGCCCAGCGACGGGGCCTCTTCCTGCACGCCACCGGAGTCTGTGAGGATCAGCGTGCACACATCCATAAGAAAAACAAACGGGAGATATGGCTGGGGAGCCAGAAGATGTACGTTGGAAAGACGGCCGAGAATGGATCGCACGGGCTTCTGGACGTTTGGATTCAAGTGTACCGGGTACACGATTTCCACCTCTGGATGCCTCCGGGCGACTGTCCGTATTGCACGGCAGATGCTCAGGAAACCCTCACCGAAGTTCTCCCGTCGGTGTCCCGTTACGAGTATCATCCGTTTTGAGAAATCGAGATCGGGGAATGATCGTTCGAAGTGTTTCGTGGATCGCGTGACAGTGGAACGGACATGAAACAGGGCGTCGATAACGGTGTTCCCGGTGACACGAATTCTTCCGGGGACGATCCCTTCGCGGAGCAGGTTTTTGCGGGCCTGCTGCGTTGGTGCAAAATGCAGGTCAGACAGATGGGTGGCAATCACGCGGTTCGTCTCTTCCGGGAACGGACTTCGTTTGTTCCACGTGCGGAGCCCGGCTTCGACGTGCCCTACGGGGACGCCGGCATAGAACGCTGCCAACGCGGCAGCCATCACCGTGGTGGTGTCACCCTGGAGAAGGATCATGTCCGGGCGCTCCCGGCTGAGCACTTCTTTCATGCCGAGAAGGACCCTCGATGTTATGCCTTCCAGAGACTGCCCCTTGTGCATGACATCGAGGTCATAGTGCGTCCGGATCCTGAATATCGCCAGGACCTGGTCGAGCATCTCCCTGTGCTGCGCCGTCACGCACACCCGCGTGACAAAGTCCTTCGGGTGTTTGAGCAGCTCGTGGATGACAGGCGCAAGTTTTATGGCTTCCGGACGAGTCCCGAAGACCACGAGTATTTTCTTCCGGGAACTCACCTGTTTGCCCGTGGTGCGGTTGACTGGGCGTTGCCTGGATCTCTTTTCCGGAGTTTTACCTGCCGGATGCGCCGCTGGCTTTTCTTCATCACGGTAAACGACAGATTGTCGTGCGTGATCTCTTCCCCGATCTCAGGAATCCTCCCGGTGAGTTTCTGGAGGAGGCCGCCTATCGTTTCGTAATCGTCCGCGGGTGGAATCTCCGCTACGAACCTTTCGTTGAATTCCTTGACGGGCATCCGTGCGTTCACGAGGAATGTCCCGTCCGACGCCTGCTCGACATCCTTCAGGTCTTCGTCATATTCGTCATGGATCTCCCCCACTATCTCTTCAAGAATGTCCTCCATGGTGATGATTCCGGAGGTCCCGCCGAATTCGTCAATCACGATGGCGATGTGGATCTTCCGCTGCTGTAGCTCCCGCATGAGCTGGCTGATCTTCTTGGTCTCCGGGACAAAGTAGGCGGGGCGGATCACATCCTGCAGGATGATCAGATCCCTGT
This sequence comes from Ignavibacteriota bacterium, assembly GCA_003158475.1. Lineage (GTDB taxonomy): Bacteria > Bacteroidota > Ignavibacteria > UBA10030 > UBA6906 > Fen-1273. Next base: position 33,558 of record PMJR01000089.1, read on the forward strand.
ATTCCAATAGCCCGAGAAGGTCCTTGGTGTAGACGACCCCGAGAATATTGTCAATTGTCCCGCGGTAGACCGGCATCCGGGAGTACCCCTCCTCGAGGACCGTCTTGATGATCCGTTCGCGGGACATGTCCATGCTCAGCGCTACGACGTCCGGCCGCGGGATCATTACTTCTTTTGCCGTGGTATCGGTGAACTCAAAAATGCTGCCGATCAGTTCCTGTTCCGTCTTGTCGATGACGCCCCTCCGGGTTCCTTCCTCGAGGATCAGTTTGAATTCCTCTTCGGAGATGCCGGAATCTGCGTGTGTCTGACGGGTGTTGAATGGAACGAGGAGGAGGTTGCTTGCCCCGGTCAAAATCATTGCAGGATACCGGAATGCCTTCTCAACTACATGCATCGCGGGGGCTACCCGGAGGGCGACGCGCTCGACGGACCTGAGTGCAAGCGACTTTGGAACGAGTTCCCCGAATACCACCACAAGGAAGCCGAGTGATACGACGATGATACCCAGCGACAGCCATCCGCTGGAATTTCTGACCCAGGAAATGCTGAATTCGGACAGGGATGGGACGAGATATTGCCAGCCAAGGATGGCTCCCAGGCCGGATGCGAGAACGAGGGAAAACACGACGCCGATATGAACCGTGGCAAGAAACCGTTCCGGGGCCTCCTGGAACCCCAGGACGAGATGCGCCCTCCGTTCCCCCTCTTCAGCAAGGGCACGCATCCGGCTCCTCCGGGAGGAAAGGACCGCAACTTCGCTGGCGGAAAAGAACCCCACAATTGCGATCAGGAGGAGAACGCCCAAAATCTCGATCCAGAGGGTATCCATCAGGCCCGCTTTGGGGAGAGAACGCTGTTATTCGCTGTAATCAAGCTATTTCCACATTGATTTCCAAATACACCGCGGGCGGCCAGAGCCGCCCGCAAATGTCCAAAACAGCTATTCCGGTGCTGCTATCTCGCCTGGCGGAGGAATTCGAGGCGTGTCTTCAAGCGGTCGGTGGACATCAGCAGCTTTTCCTTTCCGAACACCGCATCCTCTGTGTTCCGAAAGACGAGTTCATATTCATCGCTCATGATGATGGCTTCTTCCGGACAGGCCTCCTCGCAGAAGCCGCAGAAAATGCAGCGCAGCATGTTGATCTCAAACTTTATCGGATACCTCTCCTTCGGAAGGTCGGTCTCGGAGGCCTGCACTTCGATTGCGAGGGCGGGACAGACTCGCGCGCACAATCCGCAGGCAACACACCGTTCGACACCGTCTTCTTCCACGAGGACGGGGCGTCCACGAAACGAGGCCGGAGGATTCCAGCGTTCCTCGGGGTACTGTCTCGTGAACTTAGGACGGAAGACCTGTCTGAGCGTGAGAACAAGTCCCTTGACGATCTCCAGGATATAGATCCTCTGCAGAAACGTGAGATCCTTTCTGCGGATCTGCTTCGCTGTCTCGACATTCGTAATCGGCATTCGGTCCTGTTCTCCTTCAAAGCGACGCTGCCACACTCACTGCAGGATGAGGAGCCATGCGCCTGTCACAGCAATATTCAGCAGCGACAGGGGCAGCATAACCTTCCAGCCCAAATTCATCAGCTGGTCGTACCTGAACCGCGGTATCGTCCAGCGTATCCACATATAGAATACCAGCATGCATCCCACCTTGATGACGAATGCTGCGACCTGGATCAGGCTGACTGCCAGGGGAGAAAGGCCCACGTGGGAAAGGAAAGGCACCTGCCAGCCGCCGAAGAAGAGCGTTACGATGAGGGCACTCGACGTAATCATGTTTGCATATTCGGCAAGGAAAAACGTACCAAATTTCATTCCGCTGTATTCTGTGTGATAGCCTCCCACCAGTTCCGGTTCTGCCTCGGGAAGATCGAACGGCAGCCGGTTTGTCTCGGCAAAGGACGCGACCACGAATGTAATAAACCCGATCGGCATCCGCCAGAAATTCCAGAACAACCCGTCCTGCAGCTCCACGATCCGGTCAAGGCGGAGCGTGCCGGCCACCATGATGACTGCGACTACCGAGAGACCCATGGAGAGCTCATAGCTTATCATCTGGGCGGAGGACCGGAGTCCGCCGAGCAGCGAGTACTTGTTGTTTGACGCCCAGCCGCTCAGCGTGACGCCGTATACCCCCATCGACGTCATGGCGAGGATATAGAGAACGCCAATGTTGACATCGGCGATCATGAGCTTGACGTCCTGTCCGAAGAGCGTGATCCGGTCCCCGAACGGAATTACAGCAAAGGTGGCCAATGCCACCGTGATGGAGACGATCGGTGCCAGCGTATGGATCGCCTTGTTCGCATGAAACGGCACGATGTCTTCTTTTATGAAGAGCTTCAGGACATCTGCCGGGGCCTGGAGGAGCCCCCAGGGGCCAACCCTGTTCGGTCCGATCCGGTTCTGGATAAATGCACTGATCCGCCGCTCCGCATATACGAGGTTGGCGACGGTCGTGAGTATGATCAGCAGGACCAGGACGATCTTAACGGCGGCTATGACGATGAATTCCATTGAACTCTCTTCCGGATCTCAGGCGGGCAGGGGGACCCGCAAATCCCTGCTCGTTTTCAGCAATGTTCCCCTGTTGCCGAGCTTTCGATAGGACATCCCATTGAATGCATCGACGTGCGACGCGATTTCGCCGAACACATCCTCGGAGGTCTGATATTTGAACTTGGCTCCCATGAGGACTGCAATCCCCGCGATGATGCGCCACGGCGGACGTGCGTCGCGTTTGGGTCCCTTTGCCCACCTGTCGAATTGGGAGCCGAGCTTGTCGAGGCGGCTCATCGCAAAGCCGTCAAGGGAACGCTCCTGTTCAAGCGTTGCCACAGAAGGCCGAATGCGCTGCACACGCCCTTGGAGGTTGGTGAACGTGCCGTTTTTTTCGGCGTAGGTAGAAGACGGGAGCACGATGTCCGCCAGACGTGTCGTTTCGTTCTCAACGGAGGCCAGGACCACGAGGAACTCAAGGCGAATGAGGCTCTGCGCCACTTCGGGATCAATGGCAATATTGTCATCCGCAAGGAACAGTGCTTTTATCGATCCGTCCTTGATGCCGCGAATAATCCCTTCGGTGTTCGCGCCGTGTTCTCCGGGTTGGAGACCCACCTCCAGCGCACCCCGCGAGTTGGGAGTCCTGTCGGCGCTGATGAGGAGCTTGTCCTCGTTTCCGGGCGTGGTGTGGCGTTTGAAATCCAGGTGGCGGGTCTGAAGAACCTCCCGCGCGAATTTCTGGAGGGCGTAGTTGTCCTCGTTCGTGTCGAACGCAGATCCCAGGACCGCGACCTCCCCTTTCCGGAAAGACTTGAGCTCGGAGGCGACCCTGACCACGGCTTCGTCCCACCCCACTTCGACGACTCCTCCCTCTTTCCTCATGAGGGGACCCCTGATGCGCGCGTCCGAGTTCACCTGGCGCAGCGTCTCCAGGCGTCCCCAATCGCACATCCAGTACTGGTTCACTTCGGCATTGTACCGGGGGGTCTGCCGGAGTATTTCGTTGTTCCTCACCCATGTGTTCATATTGCAGCCACGCGCACATCCCGGGCAGACCGTCTCCGTCGCGGACATTTCCCAGACGCGGGCCTTGAACCGAAATTCACGGCTCGTCAATGCTCCCACCGGACAGATATCGATGACGTTCATCGAATAGGGGTTATCGAGTTTCTCCCCCGGAAATGTCGTGAGTTCCACATGATCGCCCCGCCGGGTAAAGGTAAGCTGGGGCTTCCCGGCGATCTCGTCGCAGAACCGAACACAGCGGGAACACATGATGCACCGTTCGTTATCCAGCATGACATGCGGACCCAGTTCAACGCGCTTGGGCTTGTGGACCTTCTCTTCTTCAAACCGACTGTAGCCGATGCTATGCGTATAGGCGTAGTCCTGAAGCTTGCATTCGCCCGCTTCGTCGCAGATGGGACAATCGAGGGGGTGGTTGATGAGCAGGAATTCCATGACCGCCTGTCGGGCCTTTACGACGCGCGGATTGGCCGTGTGAACGATCATTCCGTTCGTCACCTGCGTCGAACAGGCGATGACGAGTTTGGGCATCTTCTCCACTTCGACAAGACACATCCGGCAGTTGCCGGCCACGGAGAGATTCGGATGCCAGCAGAAGTGAGGGATGTCGATGCCGTTGTTCCGGGCCGCCTGAATAATCGTCAGGTTGTTTTCGACCTCGAAAGCTTTTCCGTCTATGGTTATTGTCGCCATTCCACTCCCCTGTTCACGCTTCTGCAGATTCCCGGACATACCGATGGTGGAATTTCTTCAACTTCACGACGAGTTCCTCAATTTCATCCTTGGGCGGGAGGAATGTCGTCCTGAAATGGAACGTCCCCGGGTACTGACCGAACCCGCTTCCTGGCACGACGCAAATGCCGGTTTCCTCAAGGAGCGCGAGGCAATAGTCGGAGTCCCGCTGATCCGTGTGCGTGGCCCGCTGCGCGGCCGACATGGATTCCGTTTCCAACCTCTCAGGAAGCTCAAAGCGCACGAACGCATACATGGCGCCCCGGGGGATATCCACAGACATTCCTTCGATTGCATTGATACCCCGGCCGAGGATTTCGGCCTTCGCTTTCAGATCCGAGAGGACCCGCTCCCGCTCGCCGGCATATATCCCGTAGCTTTCCTCGCCCGGTGTGGGAGGCGCCACCATCATGTAAATTGAAATCTGGCCGACGATATTGGCGCAAAGGCTGATCGACTGCAACTTGACAAACTCCGCGAGCACGTCGTCAGCGATGTTCCGGAGCTCGAGATACCCTCCACGGTGTCCGCATTCCCCTAGAAAGCCCTTGGAGACGGAATGCAGGCTGAAAAGCGACACTTCCCGCTCCTGCGTCTCCCACATGACTTCCGCGAATGAGTGAAATCTGAGCGATGGATCGTAGACATTTTCCTGGTATACTTCGTCGGCGATGATTGAAAGATTGTATTTCTTTGCAAAACGGACGACCATCCTGATGTTCTCTGCTGAGAGCACGGCGCCGGTCGGATTCCCGGGGTTGATGACGACGATGCCGACGGGGTTTACCCCGGTCGCCTTCGCCTTCGCCAGGCTTTCGGTCAGGATCCCCTCGTTCAACTCCCATCCCGCTTGCTCATCGAGATAGTATCCGATTTGTTTGCCTCCGTACAGTGAAAGTGAGGCGCTGTAAAGAGGGTACTGCGGAATCGGGATCATGAACCCGTCGGCTGGGGTTCGAAGAAGCGCTGTCAGGACTGCCTGCGCCCCCTTGCTCGCCCCGTCCGTAAGAATCACGTGATCCTTGTCTGCAGGAATTCCGTCACGACGGGTGATGAAGTCCGCGACCGCCTGTCGCACAAACGGGATCCCCGGACTCTGACTGTAGGCGCCCGTGCCGTGCGGGTGTTTCTGAAGGATTGAAGTGGCACGGGCGACAATATCCCGTGGATACAGTTTCAACGTTTCCGGATGGTTCAAAAGTTCAGGGTACTCTACGAGACTCAGGATCTGACGGAGAAAAGAAAGCGGCCTCTGCTTCAGGGCCTGAGGGTTGCCGATGTTGCAGTAGATAATCTTCCGCCCCTGTTCTTCAAGCTGCTGGGCACGGAGGACGATCGGGCCCCGCACAGCATATTCAGCGGTTAATAATCGCGGATTCAAAGCGTCCTTGGATACCATGCCTAACTGAGTTTTACGAATGTTCCGAGATTCAAGAGGGACGGATGATGACGGTCGAAAACCGGTTCAGATCAAACAGGTCCACCGCAACCTTCTGGATTTGTTCAGGGGTGACGGCATCGACTTTCTTCAGGACGCTGTTGAGAGTGATGCTTTTTCTGTAATAGAGTTCGGAGCTTCCAAGACGCATCATGCGGCTCGACATGTTCTCAAGCCCGAGCATCATTGTCCCCTTGATCTGCGCCTGAGTCCTGCCTAGTTCGGCTTTCGAGACGGGGGTCTTCTTGAGCCTTCGAAGCTCCTTGTGCACCAGCGAGATGGAATTGACGATGTTCTTCTTATCCGTCCCGATGTAAGCACCGAACAGACCCGTATCCGAGAGGAGATTGACAAATGAATAAACTGAATATGCGAAGCCGTGTTTTTCCCGTATCGTCTGATACAGCCGCGAGCTCATCCCCTCGCCCAGCAACGCGTTGAGTAGCATCAGCGGGAAACGATCCTTGTGGTGGATGCTGTACCCCACGGTCCCCATGCAAATGTGTGCCTGGCTGATCGGCCGGGGGTATTCCTTTTTCAGTGGCCGGGTCACGCGCGTCGGGCCCGGAGGACGTATTTTCTGCGTGGATCGCCGGGTGGCCTGATCAAAGTTCTTTGCTGCGAGCTTGACAAGACGGTCATGATCCACATTCCCGGCGGCCGCAACAACGATCCGGGATGGCTGGTAGTGGGCTTTGACATGAGAGAAGAGGTCCTCTCTGCTGAAGCTCCTCAGGTTCTTCTCTGTCCCTATTATCGGAAATCCCAGTGCATGCTCTGGAAACAGGGCCTTTTCGAAGTAATCGTGTATGATATCTTCCGGATCGTCTTCCGCGTTTCTCAGCTCCTCGATCACCACCAACTTCTCTTTTTCCAATTCCTGTTCTTTGAATGTCGCATGCGTGACAATGTCCGAAAGGACATCCATCGCTTCAGCCACGTTCGAGTCAAGCACCCGAGCATAGAAGCAGGTCTGCTCTTTGGTCGTGAAAGCATTGAGATATCCGCCCAGGGATTCAAGACTCTGTGCGATATCCCTGACGCTTCTCTTCTTCGTTCCCTTGAACACCATGTGTTCAATAAAATGGCTTATCCCGTTTTCACTCTGGGATTCATCGCGGGATCCGACGTCGGCCCACACTCCGATGGAGACTGAACGCACATGAGGGATCGATTCCGACACGACACGTATGCCGTTGTCGAGCACAGTTTTGCGATAAAGGGGGATGAGAAACGGAGAGGATTTGGACATATTGGAAATATATCCATTTCGGTGTGGATAGTCAAGGAATTGAAAAGTGTCCACAGCAGAGGACACTCAAGGGGGATCATTGCATCGACGTCTTTTTTTGGGTACCATGAACGCGATTCTCACACGGCCAACAACGGTTTCATTCTATGATAGTCACTCTGCTCTTCCTCTTTAGTGTAATTTACGTAGTCATGATATTGTTGTTCGCCGGTGCGGCAGCCACATCGAAGGCACGCCCGGATGAAGGCTATCGACCGTGCGTATCAGTCATAATCGCTGCGAGGAACGAAGAAGAACAGATCGGGGCGTGCCTGGATTCGATTGTCGCGCTCAATTACCCGCAAGAGCTTCTCGATATCATCCTGGTCGACGATCGATCCACAGACCGAACTTCAGAAATAGTCAACAGGTACACAGGGAATCACGCCCACATCCGCATGCTCCGGATCGGGGCGGAAAGTGAATTTCCTCCCGGAAAGACAAACGCGGTGATGAGCGCAGTGGACATTTCAAGGGGCGAGATTCTCATGCTCACTGACGCAGACTGCCGGGTGCCGCCGAAGTGGGTTGAAAACACCGTCACCTACTACTCCGATCCTTCGGTGGGGGTGGTTGCAGGTTTCACTTCACTGGTTGGGGAGTCATGGTTCGATGAAATGCAGGCACTTGACTGGTTTGTCCTCTTCTCCGTCGCAGCGGCGACCACCAGACTCGGAATCCCGGTTACTGCGGTCGGAACGAACCTATCCGTGCGCCGGGCAGCGTATGACTCAGTTGGCGGGTACCGGAAGATCCCTTTCAGCGTTACCGAAGACTATGCCCTTTTTCATGCAGTCACAGCATCCGGGAAATGGAAAGCCCGTCTTCCTATGGATCCCGATACGCTGGTCCAAAGCACCCCATGCAATGATGTGAAGCAACTTTACAACCAGAAGAAGAGGTGGTTCACCGGCGGGCGAGGAATGGACGCCAAGAGCCTGCTTATTTTCGCATTCCCGTATATGTTCAATGTGTTGCTTCTTTTGGGAGTGTTTCTCTCCCCCTGGTGGGCTGTCAGTCTCGCTATTGCGACAAAGCTCGTTGTTGACTTTCTCCTCTGTTTGCCTGCAGCACTTTCATTTCGGCGCACTTCACTCCTTTTTGTATACCCTCTCTTTGAGATCTACTATTATATGTATGTCCTCATTTTTCCAGCATTGGTTATGTTCCGCAGTGAAATAACCTGGAAAGATAGAACATTCCGGAATTAGCGCTTTGTTGGGGAGGGACAGAAAATGGAAAAGCCCTCGGGTTTCCCCGGGGGCCTTTCCGTTGAAGAGGTTGCGGCTGCGTCTAGGCGCGTGCGCGCGCGCTCGCTATGCCAAGCCTCTTGAGCTTATACCGGAACGTTTGTTCTGTCATTCCGAGAAATGCGGCAGCCTTTGATTGGTTGAAGCCGAACTTCTCAAGAGAGCGTTCGATGATCCCCTTTTCTATGACATCCAGAGATTTGTCGAGTACAAACTCCTGGCCTGCCATGATATTGTTGATCATCTTCACGACTTCTGTCTTCTCGTCAACCAACTCCGGCGGAAGCATGAACCGGCCATCGTTGGAGAAGAGGACGCACTTGTCCACCACTGCCTTCAGTTCGCGAATATTCTCGCGCCAGGGTTGACGCACAAGGACATCGATTGCGTTGATGTCGATAACGAGGTCCGCCAGGCCGAGTTCCCTGCAGATATCGCCCGCAAAATGCTTCACGAGGAGGGGAATGTCCTCGGGCCGCATACGTAGCGGAGCAACCTCGATCTTCTCGAATTCAAGGATCTTCCCGTACAGATCTTCCAGAAGCTTTCGCTTCTCGACGAGTTCGGCAGGTTCTGCCTTCATCGAAACGATCAGGCGAATGTCGACAGGCTCGCCTGTCTCCCCGCCGATTCGCCGGGTCTTCCGCTCGTTCATGAAGTTCAATATCTTCATCTGATTGCGGAAGCTCGCCTCTTCGATTTCCTCGATGAGAACTGTGCCGCCATTTGCCAGCTCAAAAAGCCCGCGCTTCGAAGTGTACGGAAGTCCCTCAACACCTCTGTCAAAACCGAACAAGACCGATTCGAGCTCCTTGTCATCAAGAACGGAAAGATTGATGGACATGAAGGGCTGCTCGTTGAGGCCCGTCTTGCTCTGGAAGTAAATGTTCTTCGCGATCGCGCCCTTCCCGACGCCGGCTTCACCGATTATCACGACGTCCTTGCGCGTCTTCGCAAGACGGCCAATCTGCTTGATCAGCTGCTCGACAGACTTGCTTTTGCCAACGATCGGATAGTCGTTTGAGGAGCCCGCCTTCTTCTCCTCAGCCTGCTGCGTCTTGTGTTCCATCAGTTCCTCGATAGATTGAAATTCGTTTTACCGCGCTTGCAGCGTTTCTAAACTTGTTACTGTCTCCGATTCGGCGAAACAAACATCCTGCCCAGAATCAGTTTACGATTGAAAAACTTCTCGACGACAAGGTTGTCAAGCGAATCCCTCCAGCGCGTGATTGTAGAGGGACGGATAGCCAGTTCTTGCTCGTAGAACTCTCCTTTGACCGACGTAATGAATCTCAAGCGCATTGAGAAGGCCCCAGCAAGGAGCGCCAAGACTACGTTCGAGACGTTGAGACCGACCGTCCAGATAGAGCTTGATGCTGACCATTCAACTTCTTTCATCGCGGTCCAAAGATGGAGCGCCTCCAGACTGCAAAAGACCAGCAAGAGAAACATTATCTTCTCAATGTAAGCCCCTTGTGGGGGGTCCTTCATGTAGAGATACCCGAAAAACAAAAGTATGAACCCGATAGATACGACAGCCATTCGCAAGGCATCCGAGTAGAGTGGCTTAAATACAAGCACGGGCCAGTTGTCTGGTAGATACGCGTAAAGAGCGTTTGCTCTCACCAGTTTCTCTTCTGGGAACAAGAGGCCTGTCTTGATCCCGTCTTTCCACGAATACATCTCGGTGATATCGGCGAGTGTCTCCGGAGTTGGAGCCTGGCCGACTTCGTTTACCCATTCGTCATAGCTAGTAGCAAGTGTCTTGTAATCTAAGACATCGGCTGTATGGTGGAGGTATTTTGGATCATCAAAATACGGGGCGTAGTAAAATCCGAAAAACGTCAACGCTATTCCGATACTAGCAGCGTATTTCTGATAAGTGTGGAAGTCCCGAAACAGGACATCCACAGTCAAATAGATGATAGCGAAGGCTATGAACAAGAAGTAAGCCCCGAAGAAAATATATTCGCCAAGGAAGAATCTGAGAAATGGTTGGTTAGAGAAAAACTCTCCTCCCTTGCCGACAAATGGATAGAGGTGATCCAAGAAAGAAAATGCGAAAAGGACCGCGAAATTCACGAAGATAAATTTGTTCTTACGAATTGGTTCATGACGAACTATGTAAACACTAATGACAAACAGGAGGGCCTGTATTGAATAACTTAGAAACCCGGGTAATGAGACTCGATCATGCTGCAAGCACAGAAGCGTTGCAGCAAATAGCGAGAGGATGGCCAGCCACCAATAGAATACCTTTTTTGATAGTCTCATGTTCTGAGTATCCTTAGTGATTGCTTCTACGCCACGAATATATACAGCAGGGGCAGCGAAGTCAATATCAACCGCAAATTCTTTTGAAAAAGCGCGGTTTTAGTGCCGTAAGTCACATAATCGAGGGGTAAGGAAGTTTGAAGAATCTTCATTTTTCCCTTGACATTAGTTCACCACTTGAGTACATTTTTAGCGAAATCAGTACCGAATCCGCGAAATCCGATCTTTGAGATCTAGAGCCTACAGGGGAAGACTTGAAAGGGATGAACAGGTTCGGCAAGCAACGTCGGCCGAACGGATGAGAGAACCAGAACAACGAGTTTGTCAGTAGCCCTGAATTGTTTAGGAAGGCCTGCTTCGAGTTTGGGTGAGAAGCCAAAACCAGAACTGACCCAGACATTCTCAGAAATCTAATTGAATCACACTCTACCAGGAGAGAAGAACATGTCACTCATTGCGAAGCGAATCCGCTCACTTGTGGTAACCGTCATTGCGATCGCAGTTGCCAACATCGCAATTTCCTACGCGAGTGGCATGCCTATTATCCCCGACTCCCCGAAGCCCAAGAGCGGGATGCCGATTATTCCGGATTCCCCCAAGCCATAATTGGACCCGAGGATTGCTCGATCCTCGCGCTGAGTTACTAGTTTGCCGCTGAAGACATGCTCACGGTTGATGGCCGTGAGCATGTCCTTTTTTGGGACTTTCCTAGCTCGCCTCACTATTTGGCGATAGTCCTTCGTGTTCGCATTTGTGGCTGATGCAAGGAAAAAGTAGATTCCATAAATCGAGTCATTACTCTTCAAGGATATACGGATCAATGAAATCACGGAATCTGGCTCTGCATGTTGGGTTGGTTCTGCTCACGTTTATCACTGTGACATTTGCGGGGGTCCAGTGGCTAAATAAAGATCCATTCGAACTGGGATCCTTCTCATTGGGTTTCACATACGGCGTGCTCGTAATCGCATTCCTTGCTGCACATGAAATGGGGCATTATTTTGCGGCTCGTATTCACGGCGTTGAAACAACACTACCTTACTTCATTCCTTTCCCTCCGTTCTTCGGATTCATGCCGTTTGGAACCCTCGGCGCAGTAATCCGGATCCGATCGGAGCTCCGAGATAGGAAGACCCTCTTTGACGTAGGATCAGCTGGTCCAATATCCGGATTCATCGTCTGCGTCTTCATATTAATTTGGGGGATGACTCACCTTCCCCCGATTGAATACCTTTACAATGTGCATCCCGAATACAGGAATTTGGCACAACTTCCTACCGAAGGGCTAACCTTTGGAAAACCCTTGCTTTACAAGCTTGTTGAATTGTTGGTAGCTCCTTCGTCTGCCTTTCTGCCGCCCATGAATGAAGTGTATCACTATCCCTTCTTGTGTGTCGGATGGTTTGGAGCGTTTGTAACTGCGCTGAACCTGCTACCAGTTGGACAACTTGATGGGGGGCACATCGCCTATGCGATGTTCGGTTCGCGTTCACACCTGCTCGCGAGGGTTGTGCTCGTTGTGCTAATGCTTTTGGGAACGGCCGGGATACTCCCCTTGCTGGGATTTCAATTCGCGTATGGGTGGGCAGGTTGGCTATTGTGGAGTGTGGTACTCGGCCTCTTAATGAGGAACAAGCGTTTCAGACATCCTCCACTAGAGGATATTCAAGAACTTGGTGTGGTTCGAGAATGGATTGGTTGGATTTGCGCTATCGTCTTCATCCTTACCTTCGTGGTTGTACCCATCGCACCATGAGCTACTGTCCACCCCACCAAGCCTGATACCTCAATGCTAGAATGGAATCCTCACAATTCGATGACGGTTCCTCACGACGATGATCCACAAAATGCAAGCAGCGGAAAGACCGGCAATTGCTGAAATGAAGACAGGTGTCCCGGCGAGTTCGCCATGCGAATCACCAATTGAAACTTTATCACCTTCTCCGCAGAGAATAAACGCACCCCAGTAAAAGGGATCAGATCGACCAGATTTGATCATGTCCAGCTTTGCATTCCTCAATGCCTCCGCTCTGCCGGCACCATTCTTCAGATACGTGTAGAAGGTCTCCATCAAGCTAGCGGTAACCTCATCGTCTACGTTCCACAAACTTGCTATCACACTTGGTACACCAGAGATCATGATTGAACTCGTCATCCCTACCGATCCAGATTGCGATGACAATCTCCCGGTGTTGCATCCACTTAGGACCACTAAATCTGCATTCAGGTGAATAGAAAGAAAATCAATTGCACGTAGTCCATTCGAACCACCATCGTCCGCGTCGTTCGACAAAGCTATCATGGAGTACAACGGGCGCGATTCATCGAAGTCGACGTGAGCAGCAAGGTGCAGTATACGATACTGCGATGCCTCGAGATTAAACCTCTTCGTGGTCGCATTGGATCTCGACAGCACGGTAGCTTCATTCCCAAAAATATTCCGGATCGCTCCCAATTCACGTCGAACCCCCGGAAAAGATCGAGGCTGTCCTGAGATCGGGTTTTCTACCTTGGATGTAGCTGACCTTCCAGCCGACTGCGTTGTCCTATCTGAAGTGACCGCATCACCGATCGCAAGAATCAACTTTGGGGCATGGCGAACCTGATTGCATAGATTCAGATCGGTGGATGCAGAAAGCGAATAATTGATATCGTACTTACCAATTACAAACCGGGGGCAGACGTGGGTTATGGAATCAGCCCAACTAGACCATCCACTTACAAGGATTTCAAACGGCAGATTTGACAAAACGCCATCAGTGACAATCGTCAAAGAGGTTGATTCGCCAGACATTGCAATTGCACGCTGGAAAAGGAGTTCATATGCTTCATGTAGTCCTTCCAGATCAAAGTCAGCAATTGCAGCATTCATGACTGGAAGACCTTTGACTCCCTCCGAATACACCTTGCTGCTCCGCCGCAACAACTCACGGAGAGCACGTTGAGTCACTTTGATTGT
>PMJR01000118.1 GCA_003158475.1 Ignavibacteriota bacterium
TTCGTGATCTCGTAGTACCAGAATATCACGTCTTCGGCAAGAACCTGTGACCACTGAAAACCGCGGGCATGAACCTGCATCCCGAGTCCGCCGCGAGTGGGGTCGTTCGCATCGGGGTGGAAGAGGTGGGGCGCCTGCAGATACTCCCTGTCCGCGTCGTCGTCATACACGAAATATGTCTCGAGATCGGCATTCAGGATCCCCTTCCCGAAGAACCCGTTCCATGAGCCGTCCCACGAGCTCGGTCTGTCAGGCCAGTGCGAAGGCCAGGTTCCGGGATCCGAACTCTGAGCGGGGGAGGTCTTCTGAGAACTGTTCGCATAACCGGGAAGCGGCTCCCAGCCGTACTTTGCGGTGTTGGCCTGATTCGAGCGGACATATTCGTAATAGTTTGTCTCCAGCGGGTGAATCAGGCTCCCCGCGGCATCCTTCGCCTGAGCCTGCACTATCATCGCGACGCCGTCAAGGTACGTATGGTTCGTTCCCTTCGGCCAGACTCCGCTCACGGTGGAAAAGTTCAGCCAGTCCGCCACCTCGCCGTAATTGTAATAAATGGTCCCCACGAGGTTGCCATCCATCATGCCATTTCTGACTTCGTAAACGCTCCCCTTGTTCTTGTCGACGATCTGCTGAGACATCGACACGGAGGTGATCAACGCAGATATGCCTGCGGCAAGTGCGAAAAGAGTACACATCCTGCTCATAACGTTCCCTGTTGGTTGCACCGGGGTTAGAACGAAAATGAAGCGCCGACGATGATCTGCCTCGGCGCGGAAAAATAATCAGGCCGGGTGTAGTACTCGGCAAGCGTGTTTGCACCGCGCACCGCCGGCAGCTGCTGGGTGAGAGCAAGCGTATATCCGGCTCTCCCTGTATCGGTGAACACGTTCAGCTCGTTTGCAGTATCAAAGAGATTGTAGACCTTGACAAATACTGAAACACGCGCGTTGCCGAAGAGCGTGAAGTACTTGGTCATATAGATGTCCACGTTGTAGTACCCCGGTCTGTTGTCGCTGTTTTCCAATCCGGTCCTCTGATCGCTCAGCGACGGAGTGTAAGGCAGGCCCGACCCGGCCCGGCCTATCGCGCTGGCAATGAAATCATCGGGGGTACCGAATGTCAGCGTCACATTGAGCGAATGGCGCCGGTCCCAGTCGAGCGGGACGAGTTCTTTGTTCGGAGCGATCGGCTGCGCTGCACTCGCTTTGTTGTACGCGTCGTTCGGATCGGATGCATTCCCCTTGGCGACCTGGAAGGTGTAATCCAGGTTGGCCCCGAATCCGTTCGTCAGCCGCTTTTCAAGCGAGAACGTGAACCCCTGCACGGCGCCGTAATCCTGGTTGATGTACTCTCCAAATTTCACGGAATTGTCTTTGAGGTGGATCTGCAGCGCGAGGAGGTTGCGTATGTCCTTGTAGTACCCTGTGACGGTGACTCCCATTGTCGGGGTCAATTCCTGCTGTAGGCCGATTTCATACATCGTCGTGCTCTGAGGCTGGAGGTCGGCGTTGCCGATAACATTCCCCACGAAGTTGGGGTTGTTCCCAAGGGAAGAGATCCGTTCGTTCGGATTCTTATACAGGACGTCATAGTCCGGAATCTGGAAGAAGTGTCCGTACGAGAGGTGAACTGCCCCCCTGTCGGAAATCGGATACGAGATACCCACGCGCGGGCTCACCTGTTGCTTCGCGGTCGCTTTCCTCACAAACTGCCCCGGAAACGGAGGAGCGAGCGTATCGAGCCCGGCGATGTCGTCCGGATTGATAAGCACGAGACCGTCCGGCTGAAAATAGTCGTAGCGCAGACCGACATTGACGACAAGATAGTCCAGCTCAATCTTGTCCTGGATGTAGCCCGACAGCTTGTGCGGATGATTATTGTAGATGTTGAAATCGAAGTCGCCCGGGTTCGGCATGACAGGTTGGAAATTGTTCTGCGGCAGGACAAGTATCTGGTAATCGTCATATTGAAGGTGATCCAGCTTCACTTCCGCTCCAGCCTTGATCTGGTGCACCGGGCTGATCTGCGCGGTGAAGTCGATTTTGCCCGTGAGCGTCGTGCTCGTGTGATTGAAATGCCAGTTCTGCGTCCCCCCCGAGAGAAAAGCATTGGCGCCGACATCCCGCATCCGGGCGGGGTCCACATAGCGCGGATCCACGACCGGATCACCGGGGTCTATCGGGTCGGGGTAGACATACTGTCTGTAGCCCGTCCTGAAAAATGACCCGCTCACCTCCATGAAAGCCGCGTCACTGAACACCGCCGTGTAATTCGCGCTGCCGAGGTAGCTTCTCAGATGATATGTGTAATCGCCGTCAGGATTCAACCGGAACTGGTGGTCGTAGGTCCTGTAATCATGGTTCTGATACATACCGTTCAGCACGAGGTCCTTCCCGCCCCCGACGTCGACGGAGAATTTCCCCTGTATCGTGTATCTTTTGGAATCGTTCATGGGGACGTACTTTCCGTCGCCCGTTGCCCCGATGTACGATTGAGAGGGGTCATTGCCGTTGAAATACGACGAATCCTTCGGGTTGAACACCCTTTTCCCGTAGATATAACCCGCGTCATAAAGGTATTTCCCGGAAACGAAAAACCTGAGAGCGTTCCCCACCAGGGGTCCGCTGAGGCTCCCCTGGAAATTATACAGGCTTGACGGGTCCACGCGATCGATATTCGGGAACAGCGTGCTACGCGAACTGAAATACCCCCCGGTGTATGCGGAAACCTCTCCCGTGTAATGGTCGGACGCAACCTTGGTGATCTGATTCACGACGCCGGAAAGTGCCTCTCCGTACTCGGCGTTGAACGTACCGCTCAGGACCTGAATCTCCGCTATGCTGTTGATCTCGGCCTCCATCGATGACTCGCCGGAGAAAACGTCGTTGACCGATACGCCGTCGACGAGGTATTTCACCTCACCGCTCCGTCCTCCCCTGAAATGCCCTTCGACGACGCCTGCCTGGAGGTTGACTACCGCCGACACGTCCTCAAGGGGAAGCTTGGAGAGCTGGTCGCTCCCGACGCTCGCGACAGTCGATGTGAGATCCTTCTGGACGATCGGGCGCGTCGCAGTCACGGCAACCTCGCCAATCTCCACCGACTGCGGTTGAAGCGTAAACTGCACGCGGGTTGTCTGATCGGCGGTCACGCTCACCGCGGCGATGACAACGGGAGAATATCCGATCGCAGACGCCTTCAACTGGTAGGTCCCCGGCGGGATATTCAGTATGAAGTATTCGCCGTCAATATCCGACGCGCCTCCCATCGTCGTCCCGCCAATGATAATATTCACGCTCGGGATCGCTTCTTTCGACTGCGCATCGGTAACTTTGCCGGCGATCTTACCTGTTGTTCCTGAGTGCGCAGCAAAGAAGGGAAGAGAAAGGAACAGGGCAATGAACGCAAGGCGCCACATCGTTGACATGCCGGTTCTTCTTGAGGTTGATCGAGTGGAATATACCGAAGGGGTGCCGGCAAACCCGGCACCCCTTCGGGGGATTCTTACTTCAGCATAAGCATCTTTTTCACAATTGCACCCTGTCCTGACTCCAGGCGATAGAAATACATCCCGGAACCGACAGAATTCCCGCCCGCATCCCTTCCGTCCCAGCTCACGTCGTAAATTCCAGCAGCACGGACATTATCGACGAGCGTCCGCACCTTCTGGCCGAGGACGTTGTAGATGATCAGCGTGACATACGATTCACGCGGGAGCGCGAACCGGATGTTTGTGGTCGGGTTGAACGGGTTCGGATAGTTCTGCAGGAGCGCATACTGCTTCGGCACGTTATCCTTGTTCAGTGCGACGCCAGTCGTCACCCCGCCGAGATCGGTAACCGTCACGTCGTCGAAGTACACCGTTCCGATGAACCGGTTGAAAACATGCAGTCCGATTTGCATTGCCTTGGCACCCTTACCGGACGGCACCCGGGCACCGATATTAAACTGTTGCCAGTCGAATTGCGTTGCGCTGGGGAGAGTGAACGTATAGTCGGTATTCCCACTCGCAATCGCGTTGTACCCCGAGTGATTGTCGTTCGACGTATAGAAGGTGCGCGACATGCCTACCGCCCAGTCCCCGTACTTGGCAGCCGAATCCGGCCAAAGAGCCATTCCCTTGACCCAGACGCTGAGCTGAAGCGAATCGCCGTCCTTTATCACCGACCCGACGGGCATCAAATCTGCGAAGTTCATCGGTCTGAGCGCAACCCACCCGTCGTGCGGCGTGGCCCTGCCGACCGGCATGGTGAACTTCAGGGAGTGTGTCCCCGTATGCGCCGCCTCGGTCGTCACGATCGTGTTCTCGAACCCATCGTTCAGCAACCCGTCGTTACCGCCGTTCGGCTGCAACCAGTAGAACCATCCCGTCGGCACGCCAACGCCCGTGTTCCAGTCCTGACCTGCCCAGGCGCCTGCGCGGCCGTAGAAGACAAAGTCGTCCGCCCAGACCGTCCCTGTCGCATTCTTCCCCGCAACGAACTTTACGATCGTTGTCCAGGAATCTCTACCCAGAACCGTTGCCCCGGCGATGTTCGTGTCCGCCACCCACCCGGTGCTCGATGCCGCGCTCTGGTCGATCGGCAGCTTCGTCTCACCGATGAATACGCCCGAACTGTCCCAGAAGTCATACGCAATGTACCATCTCTGGTCGTTCGTCGACGGGTTCATGTTCACCCCCTGGGTCTTCACGTACGCACCCAGCAGGATGTCCACGTTCTTGGGATTCGTCGATGACCAGATATCGCACATGTTCTGCGAAATCCACGACGCCGTGTCAGCAGTCGCAGCCGGCTTCACGATCTTGAGCGAATGGCCCAGCGAGCGAAACTGGTCGGTCGCCCAGCTGAGCGTCGCGCCGGACGGCTGGTTTCCCATCGTCCAGTATGAAGGCAACGTCCCCTCGAAACCGCCGACGGAGGGAAGATCCGTCGCCTGAGCGAAGGCCAGCCCTGTCGCAAACGTCACGAGGAGGACCGGCCACATCCAGTGTGTAGTTCTACTCATAACCACCTCCCGAAGATATGTAGTTGATGTGAAACGTGAGTTGGTACATCTTTCCGCCCCTCGACTTAATCTTCCACATGCGCCAGTGCCACTGTCGACTCCCGAACGATGAGCTCGACAGGCACATGCGTTGTAACGACGATCTTCGTTTTGGCATTGATGCTGTCCACGACGCGTTGCACTGCGATCTTTCCCATTTCCTCCTTCAACACGCGGATCGTTGTAATGTGAGGCTCTATGTGCGAACTTATTTCGATATCGTCGAACCCGACGATCGCGACATCCTCGGGGATGCGCAGGCCGCGGGACTTCAAATGCCGTATGCAGCCAATGGCCATGGCATCATTGGCAGCGAAAATCGCCGTCGGCTTCGCGCCCGATGCAAAAAGCCTCTCGGCCGCGGAAGTCCCTCCCTCAACCGACGTCTCTTCCTCATCGGTGACCTCATACGACTCTTCGAGGAAAACGCCCGCCATATGCAGCGTGTTGTGATACGCTTCGTAGCGATCGGTGATGCTGGGATGACGGATGTCTCCGCCGACGAACGCGATCTTCTTATGGCCGAGCGCGAGGAGATGTTCCACAGCCAGCGTCGCCCCCCGCCAGTTGTCGATAAGGACCGCCGAGTGGTGCGCCCTCTTTATCTCAAAGTCGACGAGGACGATGGGGAGACCGAGAGAATCGATGTGCGAAATCAGTTTCTCGTTCACCTTCCCGGCGATGATAATGCCGTCGACGTTCCGTTCCAGGAGGAATCTCGGCACATAGACCTCCGGATCGAATTGATTCCCGACAGTCGTCAGGAGGATATAATAGTTGTGCTCACGGGCCTCAAACTCCGTCCCGAGGAATATCCGCGTGTAAAAGGGCTCGGCCTGAGAGAAATGCTCTTCGGATAGTATGAACCCGATATTCCCGCTCGTTTTGGACGCGAGGCCCCGCGCCGACCGGGTGGGGTGGTACGAGAGTTCCCGGACAACCTTTTGCACCGATTCGCGGGTCCCGGGACTGACGTGTCCCCGGTTGTTGATCACAAGTGAGACCGTCGAGAGCGACAAACCTGCCTTTCTGGCGACGTCGCGGATGGTGGGGCGATGCTTCACTTATGATTCCTCGAAACGCTTTAAGATCTACATCGAGTAAAAAGGAGCTATGTGTGTATCACCTGATAAAAATGCGACAAAGTCACCAAAATGTTGAGTTTTTGATCTGGATAAGGGTTGCGGAAACTGGCTGGATATCGAAACGTTTTTATGTTAGATAGGCTGAAGATCATAGTCAAGTCTTTTAAGGGATTAACCCCTTTTTGCCGCAAGGGGGAGGAATAACGGAAATAAGAATTGCGATTCAGTGAAAAGTCGGATAGATTACAGCCCCACGAACACAAAACGAAAGGGATTCTACTGAAAGAGGATCTGGCGGAAGGGGTCACGGGCAGTGGGATTGGCGAAATCCAATTCCCTTCAAAGGCTTATGCGGAGCGCTGGCTCAAGCAGGTGTACAACCTTACCGAATACTGGGGGGGATTTCCTCAGGGAGAGCTCGACGAAAAAGAGATGTGGCGGGACACCCCCTGGGCAATCGGCCCGTTTACAAAACATCCGGGGAATCCGGTCCTGGCGCCGAGTGCAGGCGCATGGGACACGGGGCGGATGGACGGAGGAGTGCACAACGGCGCGATCATCGTTCGTGACAACCTCTTCTATTATGTCTATCGGGGAGAACGCCCGCTTGACGTCATCATGAAGAGTGATTTTGACTACATCTGCGATATCGGTGTGGCCACATGCGCCGACGGAGTTCATTTCACCAAAGACACGGCGCACAGCCCGTTCTTCCGGAAGGGAGCCGACCACCGGTACAGCTACGAAGACGTCAACCTCGTCCAGTACCAGGGGGTCTACTACCTCTTCTGCAACCAGTGGGACTGGGAACATCAGGCCGATCAGACCGTCAATGGGACGTTCCTGGCGACATCAACCGACCTCCTCCACTGGAAAAAGCACGGGATCGTGTTTCCGGGCGCGACGAGGACGCACAGGAACGGCGTCGTCCTGCACGACCCGCAGAACAAAGCAGTGAAGGTGGACGGAAAGTTCATCATGTACATAAACGACGGGCTCATCGCGTATTCAGACGATCTGATTCACTGGGAGTCGCACGATGTCCGGGAACGCTGGCCCGGAGGGGAAGGGTGCCTCGCGCTTGCGCACTACTCGAAGGATCGACCGGAAGACATCATACTCTTTACCGGGGGGAACCACACGGGGCATTTCTACGCGATCGGCGAGGTCCTTTTCTCAACGAAGAATCCTGAAAAGCCCCGGGCCTGGCTGCCGCGCCCGGTTCTCCATGCAGAGGAAAAGTACCCGTGGGAAATCGGACTGGGCGCCGATCCCCCGCACAAACCCATCTCGACGTTCCGCGACTGCATATTCTTCAATGCCCTGACGCTGTACCGGGGAAAATGGTGGCTCTACTACGGGGGGAGCGAATACTACACATGCCTGGCGACAGCGGAGGCACGGCAGCAAACGCCGGCCTGAAGAGCTCTTCTCTTCGCCGACGAGAACACGCACAGTTTTGGGGGTTTGACTTAAGCCCGAAATTTCGTACGTTTTGATTATACACATCAGGAGGGTTTCATGGGGAACCTCGGAGCAACCGAGCTCATCATCATCGTACTTATCGTGCTGATATTCTTCGGATCAAAGAAGATCCCGGAACTCGCCGCAGGACTGGGCAAGGGGATGAGAGAATTCAGGAAAGCGACGCGCGATATACAGGAAGACCAGGAAGAAAGCGTCGCGGAGCTGAAGGGCCCCAAAACGGACACCATGGCATGCATCTACTGCAACTCCCGCGTGGCAACGGACGCACGGTTCTGTCCGTCGTGCGGCAAATCGCTTGAAGCCCCGCGCTGCCCGAAATGCCACAGGGTCAACACGCTCGGGGCGAAGTTTTGCGTGGAGTGCGGAGAGAAACTCTGACCTCGTTCCGCCGGTTTTATGGCAGTCTCATCCGGGCCCTCCCGACGGTGTTCCACCGAAGCGAGAGGGCCCGTTCCATTCCCTTCCCGCGCCGCACGTTATTTCACCAGTTCGGTCGTTACGATCCCTCCCGCGCGCGCGCGGTCAAATGACTCCGTCCGTCTCTTCACCCGGAGAGTGCGTTTCCCCAAGGGGAATCTATGGAAGGGACTGGGAAAAAGAAGGGACTATGCCGGAAAGAGGAGATGTTCCCGCGCGGCCAGATTTGTCCTGACCCGGTCGTGGAGCCCGCCCAGGTACGAGAACCGGAGCGGGGAGAATTCCTCGACCGTGCGCAGGTAGGCTTCCGAAAACAGGTGATTGTGCCTCGCGATCGCCTCCAGGATCAGGAAAATGCAGCTCCCCTCGATGAGGCCCGGGAGGGAACTTCCTCCACCTGAAGAGGAACCATCAAGCAAACGGATCGTCTCGCATGTGAACCTCAGGAGCCTGCGTGTTACGTCGTCGAGCGACCCGGTCCGGCAACACCGGGTAAACATCGTCGAGTGACCGGATGCCGTGTCTTCGGGTATGTCCTGCAGGTCATCGATGAATTGTAGAACGACGCCGTATCCGAACAGTGCGTGGAGAGAAACCGCGCCGAGCGTGCCTGAGACGAGGTACCCGTCCACGGCAACGGACGTTCCCCCCTTCTCAATCGTGAGCGACTGCAGAAACGACTCCGGGCGGTCCTCGAGGGGACCATGCAGAAGAAGGCTCCGCTGCTGCGCCCGGTGGATGGCGATCAGGCTGTCGTACACGGCGGGATGCTGCACCCGTGGATGCTCAAATTCAATCATCTGCAGAAGCTCCCGGAATCCCCGATCCTCAGAGTCGGCCCTCGCTTCTGTATCCCCTTCGAGCAACAATTTCAACGACTGATTGAACCGGTCCTTTTCGGCAGGAGTGTGGGAGTCCCCGTCGAGCCAGTTATCGGTGTAGGGATACATCAAGCTGTACCCGAGGGAAGAGGATGTCAGCGTCACGGCGTGTCCCAGGTACGACTGTATGCTGTTAAAGACCCACTGGTTTCTGAGCGCCTGGTGAACGTCGTTCTCGGAAAGGGACGGGTCGAACTCCCTCGCTTTGCGGACAAACATCTTTCCCGCCGATTCGCATTCCTCAAAAAACCGGTTGACAGCGGGATCACCATCCCCCGTCATGAGCTTTCCGAGAGCGGTATGAGCCCTTCCGAGAAAACGCGCACGCTCCCCCTCCCTCATCTCTTCGTAACGATTCATTCGGGGGAGACTTTTTTCCAGAAGGAGTTCAACATCCCTCTCTTTTTCCGCTTTGCCGGCGGGAGAAAAACGACGCAGACGGCCAGGAATGGTGCCGGGGCACTCCGACCAGAGAGCGGAATATCGATCGGTCAGTTCTGATACCGTGTCGCTGAAAGAATCCATGCCACCTCTGAAGCATCTGATATGAGATCCGCTCCGGCCAATTGACGTCCGGCAGAAAGGATGCCGGCTGCACTCCTGCCCGCATAGATTGTACGCCGTGATGGAACCCGTGTTACGGACGAAAGCCAAATCGGGTGAAATATACGATATTCCTTGAATGGATGCCGTAGGAAAGCCGGGGAATGCCGGGGAATGAATGATCGACACGTTGACATTGCAGAGAGGTTGGGGTAGATTTCCATGAGAATAATATCCTCCGATCCGTACTACACCTGATGGTGGCACACATGAACCCGAAAAAACTGCTGCTCCTCCTGGCCCCCCTTCTGTTCTTCGTCTCTGCGTGCACGGCGCAAAAACCCGCAACGGACAGGCAGCCTGCCGTCGCGGGCTCCTTCTATCCCGGCACGCGCGGTGAGCTTGACCGGATGCTCAATGATCTTTTTTCACGGGCGCTTCCCTCCGGAGGACTGACCAACGTCGTCGCCATCATCGTGCCGCACGCGGGCTACGTGTATTCCGGCGAGGTCGCTGCGTCCGGATTCAACACCATCGACCGGGCGAAAGAGTACGACAACATATTCATCATCGGCCCGAGCCACAATGTCGGGTTCGAAGGTGCTTCCGTGTTCACGGCGGGGAATTTTCTCACGCCGCTCGGCAGCGTCGAGGTGAACCGGGAACTCGGCGAAAAGTTGATACGAGCGAACCGGCTCTTCAGCAACCGGCTCGATGCGCACGCAGCGGAACATAGCGTGGAAGTGCAGGTGCCGTTCCTCCAGCACATACTGTTGAAACACTTCAGGATCGTCCCCATCGTTGTCGGCGCAAACTCCATGGAAACGTGCAGGATGATCGCCGGGGTCCTCCGGCCATACCTGAACAGCCGGAACCTCTTTGTCATCAGCAGCGATTTTTCCCACTACCCGGCGTACAACGATGCCGTCCGGGTCGATAAGGCAACTGCCGGAGCGATACTGACGAATTCGCCCGACAGCCTTCTCGCAACGATGGAGAGGAACGCCAGGGCGGGCGTACCGAACCTCGCCACCAGCCTCTGCGGTTGGTCGGCCGTCCTCACTCTTCTCTGCATGACCGGAGGAGGAACAGGACACAAGTTCACCCCCGTGCAATACAAGAACTCGGGGGACTCGCCGGCCGGCGATCGCGACAGGGTGGTCGGCTACAACGCCATAGCGGTATCGGAACAGAAGACGCCCGGGACGAAGGAGGCGTTCTCTCTCACCCCCGGGGAAAAGAACACGCTCCTCTCCGTCGCGCGCCGGACCGTCGAAGAGTTCGTCGTCCACGGCAGCGTCCCTGAGATTGACCCGGCAACGCTTACAGGATCGCTCCGGACTCCCTGCGGGGCATTCGTGACGCTGAACAAAAATCACCAGCTCCGGGGATGCATCGGGAGGTTTGACTCCGATGAACCATTGTTCAGGGTTGTACAACTCATGGCGGTGGCCTCGGCGTCGCAGGATTACCGGTTCAGCCCCGTCGACCCTTCCGAAGTGAAGAATCTCCGGATTGAGATCTCCGTGCTCACACCGATGCGAAAGATCGGTACTATCGACGAATTCGAGCTCGGGAAGCAGGGTATCTATATCAAGAAGGGAACCCGCTCCGGAACATTTCTCCCCCAGGTCGCCCAGGAGACCAACTGGACCAGGGAGGAATTCCTCGGGCACTGCGCCCAGGACAAAGCCGGGATCGGTTGGGATGGATGGAAAGATGCCGAGCTTTACGTTTACGAGGCGATCGTCTTTGGAGAACCGGAGGGTTAAGGATCTGGCTTGGGCGGTAGCAGCCTTGGGGATGACAGCTCTCGCCACCCAGATCATACTGTTGCGCGAGTTTGTTTCCGTGTTTCAGGGGAACGAGCTGGTCATCGGCGTGGTTCTCGCCGGCTGGATGATGCTGACGGGCGCAGGTGCGTTTCTTGGACGGTTTTCAGTCCACCTCTCACCGCGCCGCTCTGTTCCCGCTGCCGCCCTGGTATGTTCCGGCATGCTCCCCCCGGCGACAGTCTTGCTCCTCCGTACAACGCGGAACTTCGTCTTTACGGCAGGGAGCATGGTCGGGATTCTCCAGGCGCTGAGCGCGTCCCTCGTCTTGCTCGCCCCGTTCTGTCTCCTCTCCGGCTTTCTCTTCACGTTCTTTGTGCACCTGATCTCCTCGATTGCAGGCGAAAACAGGACTGCGAGTGTGTATGCCTGGGAGTCTCTCGGCAGCACCGCCGGCGGCGTGATACTCACCTTCGCGCTGGCCGCATTTCTGGAGACTTTCCAGACACTGTTCGTGTTGCTTCTGATCGACCTCGGCGTTGCCCTCTTCCTCGCCTGGCGCACAAGGGCCGCCCTCACCGCGACAGCGGTGTTGATCGTGATGGGCGGAGCGATCACGGCTCTTCTCACCGACCGTGCCGATACCTGGACGCGGACCTTCCTTTTCCCGGGACAGGAGATCGCGTATTTCAGTGACACACCGTACGGGAACCTGACGGTCACCCGCCAGGGGGGAGAGGCCTGTTTCTTTGAAAATTCAATGTTGATGTTTTCGACAAACGACGTGACGCCGAATGAGGAAACCGTCCATTACTGCATGGTCCAGAGACCGTCTCCGCGTCGGGTGCTTCTGATCGGGGGGGGGATTTCGGGGACGACAACGGAAATATTGAAATACGGGGTCCAGGGGGTCGACTATGTGGAGATCAACCCGTGGATCATCGGCATCGGGAGGAAATTCACCCGAGCGCTCGACGATAGCCGGATCTCCGTCATCGACGGGGACGCCCGCGTGTTTGTCCGCACCACGGCGAACCGGTACGACGCCGCCATCATAAACCTCCCGGACCCGGCAACCGCACAGCTCAACCGGTTTTATACGCTGGAGTTCTTCGGGGAACTCAAACACGTCCTGAATGAGGGCGCGGTGGTCTCGATCAGCCTCCTCCCCGCTGCGGAGTACCAGGGGAGCGAGGCCCGCCGCCTGAGCTCGATACTCGCCATGACCCTTCACCACGTGTTCGCCAATGTTCTGATCGTCCCGGGCGAGAGGAACTATTATCTGGCTTCCGACCGGCCGCTGGACATCGGCATCACCCGGCTGATCGACGAGCGCGCTGTCAGTACGGTCTACGTCAATCACTTCTACCTGGACGACCGCCTGATTGCACAGCGGAGCGGAGAGATGACTTCCGCGATAGACACATCCGCGGTCATCAACAGGGACTTCACGCCCGTCTGCTATTACCGGCAGCTGGCGTACTGGCTGAGTTACTTCGGATTCTCCCCCGGACCATGGCTTGCGACGGCAGGTTTCGCCCTCCTCCTTCTCCTCGGGCGGTTCAGCGCCGTCGGAGCAGGAATCTTTGCCGGAGGGTTCGCAGCCTCGTCGGTGGAGATCGTCCTCCTGGTTTCGTTCCAGGTCCTGTGCGGCTCGATGTTTCAGATGACGGGGATCGTCATCACGGCGTTCATGGGGGGACTCGCCGCCGGCGCGCTCCTGGCACGAACGGTGGTCCGGCGCCCCGGCATCGACAGTTTCATACTCGTGCAGTTCGCCCTCTCGGTCATCTGTCTCCTGATTCCGGTCCTTCTTCTCTGGCTGCAGACGATGATCTCCTCCCCCCTGCTCGTCCAGTGCATGATTACCGCCGTGGCCTTTGCCGCGGCAGTCTTAACCGGCACGGGGTTCGGAATCGCCACGCGGGTCCGGCGGGGCGGCCCGAGCGCAGTGGCCTCAGAGTTGTACGGACTCGACCTGTTCGGGTCCGCCCTCGGGGCCCTCTTTGTCAGCGTGTATGCCATACCTCTGTTCGGCCTGATGAGCGTGAGCCTCCTGGCGGGGGTCGTCTCAGCGGGTGGGGGGCTCCTCTGCCTCCTCGTACGGAGAAGTTATCTCACAAGCGTGTGAAAAGGAAGAGATTCGGACCGAACGGGGCTCGCAACGACATCAGGAGGAGGCAAGGATGAGAGAATACAGCAAACGGGAATTTCTGAGACTCTGCTGTCTCGGCGCGGGGTCATGCATGTTCGCTCCCGGGCGCGACAGGAATCTCCCCCCGGAGATCACGTCACTGTTTGGTCTTCCCCCGGCGGAGGGCCCGGGCAAATGGAGCAAGGAAGCCCTCTTCTATACCTCTACACCAACCGGGCTCCAGTGTCTCAAATGCCCTCACGGGTGCCTTCTTGGCACGGGGGAGACGGGCCGCTGCAGAAACAGGGTCAACATCGACGGAAAACTCTACTCGATTGCGTACGGGAACCCCTGTGCAGTGCACGTCGATCCGGTCGAGAAGAAACCCCTCTTCCATTTCCTCCCCTCCACACAGGCATTCTCCATCGCCGCTGCTGGCTGCAATCTGCGATGCCTCAATTGTCAGAACTGGGAGATCTCCCAGGTGAGTCCCAACGAGACGGAAAACGCGGACCTCATGCCGGAAAAGGTCGTGGAGGAATGCGCGCGTGCGGGGTGCGCCTCCATCGCCTATACGTATTCTGAACCCGTGACGTGGTACGAATATGCGTACGATACCGCGGCTCTGGCGCACAAACGACGGCTCCGCAATATCTGGAAGTCGAGCGGGTACATCAACGAGGCCCCCCTGCGCAAACTCTGCAGGGTCATTGACGCCGCCAACATCGACCTCAAGAGCTTCGACGACAAGGTGTATTTCGAGCTGAACTCTGCGAGGCTCGATCCGGTGTTGCGGACATTGAAGGTATTCAAAGAGGAAGGGGTATGGCTCGAGATCACCAACCTGATCATACCCACGTGGACCGACGACATGGACATGATCAGAAGGATGTCTGAATGGCTCTGTAAAAACGGCCTGCAGGATTCGCCGCTCCACTTCAGCAGGTTCACTCCGCTCTACAAACTGACCCAGCTCCCCCCGACGCCTGTTTCTGTATTGGAGATGGCACGAACGACTGCGATGAAGGCCGGACTCCGCTACGTCTACATCGGGAACGTCCCGGGGCACAACGCGGAGAACACATTCTGTCCCCGCTGCGGGGGGATCGCCGTAGAACGGCGGGGATTCACTGTGCTCAGGAAGGAAATCGAGAACGGGAAGTGCAAATCGTGTGGTGAAAAGATTCCAGGTGTCTGGACGTAGGAGACGGGGGCCGGACTTTCCTTCCTCAGGCTGATTTCAATGATGACCGCCGCAATCCCTCTTTCAGCGTTGCGATCATTCCTGCGTATTCCATTTCCACCCTTTTCAGATCCTGGATCGGTTTGCGATTGTTCGTATTGATGACGATCGCCCTGTCAAGCGCTTCGTGCCAGAACTCCAGCCAGTACAGAGCACTCACCTGTTGCCCCGTGGTCCGAAGTTTTGTGACGATCTCCGGTTTGAGGTCAAGCGGAACAGGAAGCTGCAGAGAACCACCAGTATAACGCTTTCCCAATATTTTCATGATACCCCTTCCAGAATGGTGTATTGTAACATACGGAATCCTGACTCAAATAGCGAGAACCCGCAAAAATGAGTGAAGCACTTTCGACGGAGAATGACGGACGGGGCCGCACAACATCGTCATGACGGGGAAGGACGCTTCGCACCAAATTCAAAGGGTCTCATCTCTGGAGGACTTTGGCGGTGGGAACCGCGGCGGACGGGGTTCGAACACGCCCAAGTCACTCAGCGGGACCGGAGAATCAGGAACTGCTCCTGCGTGATTATCGCCAGGGCGCCGACACCGAGGATGAGTCCGGCAAGTATGATGAAGACGTTCACAAACGGAATGAACGTGCAGACGAACACTGCGAGAATTCCGAGCGCAACAGGACCGAACAGGCCCCAGCCGCTCTTGCCGTCAAAACCGAAGACCCTGTAGCCGAGCAGGATCCCAAGGCTCATCTGGGAGAGAAACGCGAGCCAGCAGAGATAGAGAAACAGCAAGATCCCGAGAGGAATGCCGACGATCGTCAGGAAGAGCACGAGGACAAGAAGAGGAACCAGAAGGAGCGCTGCAAGCCCCACGAGGACGCTCTCTCCGGGCCTCCCGTTGATGACCGTCCCGACGGAGGCCAGTTGCCGCGGGAACAGAAAGGAGAAAACAAGCGCGGTCGCACAGAGACTCAGCAGAAAGATGCAACGCACCACTATCTGCGCCATCGTCAGACCAAGGGTTCGCGGCGCCGGAGCCGCTTTCCCCGCCTTCAGGTGAACCTGTCCCAGAACAGTCCCCGGGGAGATGTGTATGTTCCCGGAATCCTTCGCCACGACTGTGAGGTTTCCGCCCACGGTCGACCCTTCCTCCGTGGAGAAATTCTCCACTCCGGCATCGAGGTTTCCCTTTATCTGTCCAGTCACACTCAGACGTGTCGCGCCGATCTTGGCATCGCGCTCCACAACGCCCCGTACCTGAACGTCAGACCCTGCGGCAAGGAGATACTCCCCCACCGTCGCGCCTTGCTCGATGATAACCGATCCACCCCCTGCAAACAAGCTCTTTTCAGTCTTACCGGAGATGCGGACCACACCTCCGACGCAGATGATCCTGTCTGTGACCGTACCTGTCACGTTGACCTGCCCCCCGGCAACGACGAGAAGCCCGTTGACCGTCCCCCTCATGTTCACCACTCCCCCTGCGATGAACGCATCCCCATTGACCGTCCCGTCAATGTCGATCTGGGGGCTCCCCGCAAAATACCATCCGTTGTGCATGTCACCTGAAGCAAGAAGAGTTTTTTCCCTTTGCGAAGCCCGGAACTCCGTCCCGCTGCAGTTGAATGCCAGGAGTGACATGAAGAGGATATCGACGAGTATAAGGGTGGATTTCACGGCGTGCCTCCTTGAATTTCCTACGTGAGCGTGGCGGTTGCGAGCGCATTAATAGTGAGCGCCAGAATGATCGTATTGAATGCGAACGAAATGACTCCGTGGAGAAGCGTCAGGCGACGGAGGCGCCTCGAGGTTACCGGCACATCCGACACCTGGGCAGTCATTCCGACGACGAACGAATAATACGCAAAGTCCATATAGTCCGGGAGATGGTCTCCCGGAAATTCGAGTCCCCCGTGATGCGTGCCGTGTATCTGACCCTCACCGTAGTATATATGGGCGTACCGGAGGGCGAAGAGCGTGTGCACGAGGCACCAGGAGAACACCACCGAGACGGGAGCAAGCGTCATGTAGAAGGCGTACGCCCCGCCCGATTGCCCGCGCGCGAGACCGATGAGAACCCAGACTACCCAGAAGCTCCCGCAGGAAGCCAGGAGAACGAGTGTGAATATCAGGCTTCGCCCTGCATCCTGAAGGACCGCCGAACGCCTCACCACACCCGGATCCCCCGTGAGGATCACCCCCCAGGCGAGGAAGAGCAACGCCCCGGCGAATGCCGTCCACGTGAGTGCGAGCCGGGCCGTGAGAGGGAGTTCCCGCGATGCTGCGGCGAGAACGATCGCAGCAAAGAACGCTGAGATGAAAACCCTGTGATGGGAATCGAGGCGCGTGAGCGCCCTCAGCAGGCTGATCAAAGGTTTAGAGGGCATGAACAGGGGGGGGACGATGACATAGGGATGCGACAATATAGCCCTCGTGTGTGGAGAAGGCAAGTGGGTACAAGAGGAGAGAGGGAACCGGGGGGAGGGGCCGCCTGTTACATGGGTTTAGCAGGTCCAACCCACTATCCACACAGGAGATACGCCGATGAAAGGATTTCTGTCGATTTTTGCCACTCTCGCCTTTATCCTCCCGGCAGCAGCCAAGGTGAAAACCGAGGTGGTGGAATACAAGCAGGGGGATGTCGTTCTGCAGGGCTACCTCTCTTATGATCAATCGCTCACGGGGAAACGACCGGGCATCCTTGTCGTCCACGACTGGATGGGGGTGTCAGACGACACCAAAATGAGGGCGGAAATGCTCGCCGGACTTGGCTACGTCGCATTCACCGCGGACATTTACGGCAAGGGAGTCCGCCCGAAAAACGCCCAGGAGGCCCAGGCAGAAGCAGGGAAGTACTTCCAGGACAGGACGCTCTTGAGGGCACGGGCCAAATCCGGACTTGACTACCTCGCAAGCCGGCCTGAAGTTGATCCGAGCCGTCTCGGTGTGATGGGATACTGCTTCGGCGGGGGGACGTCGCTGGAGCTCGCCCGGAGCGGAGCTCCCGTGAAAGGGGTCGTATCGTTTCATGGATCTTTGAGTACTCCCACGCCGGAAGACGCCAAGAACATCAAGGGGAAAGTGCTTATCCTGCACGGCGCAGATGACCCGTACGTCAAGCAGGCAGACGTTGCCGCATTCATGGACGAAATGCGCAAGGGGGGAGTCAACTGGGAGCTTGTACAATACAGCGGCGCGGTACACGCCTTCACGATCAAAGGGGCGGGAGCCGACAACAGCAAGGGGGCCGCATACAACGAGCAAGCGGACAGGCGTTCGTGGGAAGCCATGAAGAACTTCTGGAACGAGGTCTTTGCCGGGATGTAGGTATGGAACAGTTCAGCAGGACACCTCACATACGGGTGCCTTGCTTTATTTCCGGGACCGCAATTGTATTGTCGTGCTTTCCACCTGCGTCCAGACACGGAGGAGATTGCCGTCCGGAATCCGTGTCGATATATCCTCCCATCGTTCACGGGGTCCTCAAAACTGCAACCACGCGTTGAGAAGCACTCGTGGGCAGTTTTGGGAGCTAGCGGGCGGAGTCGGGACGGGAAGTTGAATCCTTCCCCATCTCTTCCGTGATAGCGGCCAATCTTTTCTTCAACTCCGGCGTGTTCGGGTAGAGCTGGTTGAGAGTGGCCAGGAGGTCACGTTCCTTCCTGTACTCCTTCCGCGTATCGTACAAGTCGAGCAGAACCCGGTAGGGATTGTAGTACGAGTTCACGTTCGCCTTCCCCTCCGCGATGAGTTGTTCGCACGCCGACTCGACGTCGGCGGAAAGCTGATTGAATTCGTCGTTGCGGCCGACCCGATGATAGAAGAGCGCAAGGTCGGATTCCAGCTCCCACCCCATCGGATATTTGTTGCGCGGGATGATTTGCTCCATCCGGTCCAGCACCGATGCGCTCGACTTGAGGTCGTTCTTGACGTTGGCAAACGACATGGCCAGCCTGACAAAAGCGGACCGGTAGTTGGTCATCAGCCGGCTGGCGTTTTCGTCAAAAAAGATCGTGGTGTCCCCGACCCCGCGGAACTTGTAGCCGTACTGAGGAGTCCTGGAGAAACCCGAAGGCTCGTGCATGAGGTTGGCTTCCAGGACTTCATGCTCCACTCCGAGGTCTTCCCTGTTTACCTTCCGCGGTTCCAGATGCCACGCCAGACCGTTGAACCAGAGGTACTCATCGAGTCCCAGCTTGGCATCGGGCGAACATGTTACAGCGATGTACAGGGGGCGCCTGAACTGGTTCGTCAGGATGATATCCCGCATCAGGATATCCTGCACGCGGATCGCTTTTGTCGTGCCGAACTGCATGGTGTTCGGCATCCGCCAGAGTATTTTGTGCTGGCGGAGGATCGTGGAATCCGTGACGCCGTATCTGGCGATGGCTTCCGGGCTCACGGGGAGATCCGTCGTCCGGGTCTCCCACTGGACCGGTTGGATTGTGCGGATCCTGTCGTCCGACATGCTGATCGGGACGGCGAGCGCCTCAGTGTAATACGGCTTCTCCTTCATCTGGTGGATGTACCATGAGGTATTGGCAAGACTCAGGCAGATCACGCGGACGTCGCGGCGTACCCCTTCGACATCCTGGAGATACCAGAGAGGGAAGGTGTCGTTATCGCCGTTGGTGAAGAGAATCGCGTCCTTTTCGCAGGTCTGCAGCATGTTGTACGACAGGTCCCAGGGGACCCAGTTCTTCGAACGATCGTGCGTGTGGTAGTTCGCCAGCATCATCTTCACCGGCACGAACAGCAGCGCGAGGAACAGGGTGATCAGGAAGGCGGGCTTCAGGACCTTTGCATCCTTCATTTTGGCCGCGATGAGATCGAGGATCCCCCGGACGCCCAGCGCGATCCAGATGGCGAATATGGAAAACGCTCCCGGATAGAAGTAGTCACGTTCGCGCGGCTGCGATTCCTGCTGGTTCTGGTAAAACGCGATCAGGTACCCCATCACCACGAACAGAATGAGAAAGACCGACGCCATCTTCCAGTCGTTCCGGAAATGAAAGTAGAGGCCTGCGAGCCCCAGAAGGAACGGAATCCCGTAGAGCACCTTGAGATCGACCCCTGAATCCTGGGCTTCCCCTTCCCGGCCGATATAATTCCAGGCCAGGTACCGGTTGAACATGTGATTCATCTGGTAACGCCAGAAGAAATCAAGATCGCTCGAATACGTCGTGTAAATTGCCTGCTGGTGCGATTCCTGCGACCACCGTCGCTTGAAGATGGGGAAGTCGCCGTACTGCTCCCGGTCCAGGTAGGTAATCAGCCCGGAGAACGTTTTCGGCTCGTTTTCGTTCATCGGGGTATCCTTCCCCGAACGGATGAGGATCATCGTGTACGTCGTGAACCCCGCCGTGGCCAGCATGATCCCCAGGACCGCCGTGTGGAGCATCGTCATCTTTTCCTTCGCAAGCCACCGGGCAATGAGCGCGAGGGCCGTCAACAGGGCGATCAACACCAAGAGCCCCCCGCCGACATTGTCCCCCGCGATCGTCCGGAGGAGTCCGGGGAGCATTTTTATCAAGACGGGGTACAGGATGACTAGCGCGACGCCCCCCGCAAACACGGGAAAGTAGAATGAATTCCTGTTGAACACTTTTTTCCAGAAGAGGGCAACGACGAGGAGGCTCGACAGGAGCATCCACTCCTTGAACTTCAGATCGAACGCATGGGAATCTTCGAGCGACGGGGTCGTGCGCCCCGTCTGGCTGGCCCACAGGCCCGCCGCAATGATCAGGAGCAGTGCGACGTGGCCGAGAAAGACATATGCCGACGAACGGCAGAATTCGTCGTCCGTCACGTATTTCCTGAGGACGACGATCATGACCACCGCCAGTATCGCCGGGACACTCATCAGGTGTACCCCCGCAGAGAGCCCCGCCAGGAAGACGATAAGGAGGATAAACTTCCCGTTGTGGGGGCTCTCCGCCTGTTCGTTCCAGGTGAGCATGAGCCAGACCACAAGAAAGTAAAGGAGCGTGCTCGCGCCGAAGTAGTTTGCCTCCACCGCACTGAACCAGAAGGAGTCGCTGAACGAGTACGCGAGGGCGCCGATCGCCGCCGCCCCGAACGTCCCGAACGCATCGAGGGGCGTCTGCGGGTCCTGCCCCTTGTAGTGGCGGATGAGTTTGACCGCCACAAGGTAGAGGAGGAGAACCGACAGGGCGCTTGCCACGACGGAGATGAGATTCATCCTGAGGCCGATATCCCCCGGGATCGGGAGCATGAAGAACAACCGTCCGATGAGGGAGAAAAGAGGCCCTCCCGGCGGATGAGGCACCTCGAGCATGTATGCCGCGGCGGAGAGTTCGCCGGGATCCCAGAACGGGACGGACGGCTGCACCGTCAGGAGGAACTGAGTCAGCGAAATGGCAAAAACGACGGCCGCAGTGATTCTGTGGATGAGCCTGTTGTTCATGAAAAATACCTTCGAAACGCTGTGGATGTAACGCGGGATGCCGGCACACTGTGCCTCTTCAGACATTGAATATACGAAGGGAAGATCAAAGACGAAAGTCCGTCGTCCGTGAACGTCAGACCCCGCGGAAGATCGTCTCCTCCCTCTCGAACCACCGGGCGCACCCGAAGAGGCTCAGGGCCGCGAGCACCAGGAGCGATGCGTACACCTCGAGCAAGAGCCCCGTCTTGATCGTCCCGGCAATAATCTCCTTGGTGGCAAGAGAAACGTTCAATACCGGGATCAACGCCGTGACCGGATCGAGCGCGACGCCTGGAAAGAGACCGATCATGACCGGAAGTATCACCACGATCATCAGCGGGCTGATCATGCTCTGGGCCTCCTTGTAGGACTTCGCATAAATCGACATCGAGAGAAGGAACGCTGCGAAGAACACGGTGAGCGGGAGCAGGAGCGACAACACAAGGAGGACTGTCTGTGCGTCCAGTATCGCCATCACCGCACTCAGGATTTCCGGGGGAATCTTCGAGATCTGGCGCACCGCGACGAGGATCCCGAAAATGGAGACGGCAGCGCTCATGAGCCCCGTCAGAACCACGACGGCAAACTTTCCCACAAGTATCTGGAACCTGCTCACAGGCGCAGTGAGAAGAGTCTCCATGGTTCCCCGTTCCTTTTCACCCGCCGCAAGGTCGATCGCCGGGTACATCGCACCCATGAAGCAGAATATGACGAAGAGGTAGGGGACCAACCCTCCCACCGATTTGCCGATCCGCTCCTTCATCGATGCCACGTCGTGCTCCTCTATCGTGACGGGATTGACGATCGAGGGATCCATCTTCAGCACCGCAAACCTTTCGGCCACAAGCTGCTTCTCGTAGGAACCGATGACGCCCGACAGACGGCGCTTGACCATGTCAAAGTCATCCGATGACTTATAGAAGAGCCGGATCGTCCCGCTCGTCATGCGCGCCACCGCGGCGTCGAAATCGGCGGCTATGACGACCGCCGCATCGATGCTATCCCGCGCAATCATCGCCTCCATGCTGTCGGCAGGGATCCCTTCGATGATCCGAAGATCGGTCCGCCCGTTCAGGGCGACGACAAGACCGGAGGCGTTGGCGCGCGCGATGAGCGCAACCCTGAGGACTTTCTCCTCCGCATTCTTCATCGATGACATCTGTATGTTGGTCACCACGATCATGAGCGCAGGCACCAGAAGCAACGGGAACACGATCATCATGAACAGCGTCCGCCGGTCGCGGATCGTGTCGGTGAACTCCTTCCTGAATATTGTCACGAACGTTTTCATATCAGGCAGCCTCCACCAGACGCACGAACTCGTCTTCCACAGACCGGGTCTGCATCTGGTTCTCAAATTCCTTGTACGTGCCGTTGAATATCAGCGTTCCCCGGTGGATGATCGCCAGATCGTCGCTGAGGAGGCTCACTTCCCCCATCCGGTGCGTTGAGAATATCACGGTCTTGTTCTCTTCCCGGCATTGTTTGATAAGCCTGATGATCGCCCGGGACGTGACAACGTCGAGCGCCGAGGTCGGTTCGTCAAACACCACGACCTCGGGGTTGTGGATGATGGTACGGGCAAGGGACACCTTCTGCTTCATGCCGCTGNNGTCCATCCCGTACAGGTCCGCGTAGTACTTGATCATTTCGTCCGG
This sequence comes from Ignavibacteriota bacterium, assembly GCA_003158475.1. Classification (GTDB taxonomy): domain Bacteria; phylum Bacteroidota; class Ignavibacteria; order UBA10030; family UBA6906; genus Fen-1273. The sequence goes on from PMJR01000118.1 coordinate 22,674, forward strand.
GGTCAACCTGTCGTACAGGCCGGTGTTTCCCGTGAGGAAACCGATTCTTCTTCTCACTTCCACCGGCTGCTTTACGACGTCGAATCCGCCCACGGTGATGGAGCCGCCGGTCGGCTCCAGCATTGTCGCAATCATACGCAGCNNTTCGCGCCGCTGCTGGCGGGAGACTGAAAATACCTTCGTGACACTGTCGACAACGATCATGCAATGCCCTTTCGAATTGAGAACGAGAGGCAAAAAGGATACGCGGGGAGGCAGCTCGGAAAAACCGGTGCAATATAGAATACGCGGGGGGGAGATTCAAGACAGACAAATTCAAGACAGACTTGAGTTCAAGTGTAAGGTTACACTGGGGCCACGATTCAAGTCACGTGCCTTGAATACCATGAATCCGGCCTTGACAAATAGCAGTTTTTTCTTTACATATATGCAAGCTTCTTCCCGATCCCTCATCTCAAAAGGAGCCACAAGACATCCCGGTTTGCTACGAGTTTCGAGTTACCACTAATATCCGGGACGTGCGTTGTGTGCCTCCTATCGCGAGCAAACCTCCAGAGCGCTAAGGCAGGTTCTCATCCCGGCGGGAGGAATATCTCCTCTGACATGACGTGCGTCTTCGTGGAACTCATCGAGGCGTGATCCGGCGCGGGCGGCTATGATGCTGCTACCAGCATGAATTCACGGGGGGGGGGGACAATGGAGCGAAAGGAATTCCTGTCCATCCTCGGAGTCGGTGCGGCGGCGGTCGCCTGCGGCTACTGCTTCGGGGGATGTAATCCGAATACCGGAGGGGGTATCACGGCCCCGACAAACGTCGACTTCACGCTGGATCTCACGAACCCGGCGTATGCCGGACTGAAGTCCGTCGGCAACTATGTGTATAACGCGGGCGTCATCGTTGCCCACGCACAGGGCGGATATGTCGCCGTGAGTCTCGCCTGCCCGCACCAGGGGGCCACCGTCGTATTCGATGCCAGCACAAACTCTTTCTTCTGCCCTGCCCACGGTTCAAGGTTTTCGCTGAGCGGGGCTGTGATCACCGGACCCGCAGGAAGTCCCCTCGGGTCGTACAAGACAACGCTGACAGGTACCTCACTCAGGGTGTTCTCATAAACACGCTGCGCGCCCGGCGTGGACATTCCACGCAGATGACCACCGCAGTTCACACACACACAACACCAGGGAACAGAACCATGAAGGCCCTCTGCACCGTACTCCTCGTCTGCATCACCTGGAGCCTCCAGGCGATGGCTCAGGGCGACACCACACAGTCCCGACCGGAGGAAGGCATACAAAGAACCCCGGAGTCCGGTGCTTTCCCTGCCGGCGATTTCCAGAAGAGCTGGGGTACGTCGGACCTTCTCATCCCTGCAACGGCATCATTCGACACCACGCCGGGGGGAGCCGCAACGCCGCACCCGATCCGCAGGCTCATGCCGGACAACATCAGCTTCATGGAGAGAGGTCTCTGGGGTGAGAGCGGGTTCTTCCGCTCCATCGGCATTGCCGGGGAACTCACGCCGGAATCCCGCAAGAGCGAGCTGACGGCTCGAAGGACGATGCTCACAATGCATCAGATCGGCGGGTTCGTGACGCTCGGACTCATGGGGGCGACGCTGTACTTCGGTCAGAAGGCACTGAACGATGCGTATAACCCCGGCCAGGAACGCACAGACCAGAACAAGCACAACCAATTCGTCACGTACACGATCATTTCATACGGGCTGACAGGTCTGCTGGCTGCGATTTCACCGCCTCCCCTCATCCGGCGGGACGAGACGAGTACGACGACAATACACAAGACGCTTGCATGGGTCCATTTCGCGGGGATGGTGTTGACGCCCATCGTGGGCAATATGATCAAGAAGCGATCGGGGCGTCTCTCATACATCGACCTTCCGACGGCACATTTCCACCAGGTGTCGGCGTATGTCACGACGGGGGTGTTCGCCGCTTCGATGATTATCATAACATTCTAGGGGGATTCAATGAAGACGGTATTCTCCACAGCGACCCTGTTGTTCATTCTGCTTCTCGTTCTGCTTGCCGTACTTGTTGTCGTTCCCGTGCCGGCACAGGTGAAGCACCTCCAGCAGAGGAAAGAGGAATCCTCGATGACGTACCGGATGGTGCATCCGCTTCATAAGATAGAAGCAACGAGCAAAGAGGTGGTCTACGAACTGGAGGCCGACCCGGGAACAAAGCAATTCAAGAGGGTCTCGGGGTGGGTCGACGTGACGACATTCGACAGCGGGAACTCGAACCGCGACTCGCACGCGATGGAGGTGATCGATGCGATCACATATCCGGATGCGAAATTTGAGGGGACGGGCTTCACCCAGAAGGGGGACAGCCTCATCATCACCGGCAAAGTCACATTCCACGGCGTAACCCGGGAGATGACCGCCGGCGCCGTGTCCCACTGGTCGGAAGGGAAGCTGGAGGTGGACGGGAGTTTCGAACTGAGCCTCGCCGCCTTCAAGATCGACAGGCCCTCCCTCCTGATGATCCCCGTCGAAGATACTCTGAGCTTCTCCTTTGCAGCAGTTTTCGGACTGGAATAGGCTCATGACTGCGAAAAACATATGTGGTCTCTGGCTCTTCGCTGCAGCGATGACGCTGCTGGCAGGTTGCGGGACAACGGAAGTCGCGAGCCACTGGCGGAGCAGGGACCTCGACTTCTCCGGATCGGGCATCGGGTTGCCCGCCTCCCCTTCCACATTCGACAACAAGAGGATTTCCGGCGCGATATTCAACGACAGCGAGTACATCTATATCGGACTTCGGACAACCAACCGGGAGATGCAACGGCTCGTGTTGCGCGAGGGAATCACCTGGTGGTTCGACAGGGAGGGGAAGGGGAAGAAGTCATTCGGAGTCCACTACCCTGTGGCGGCAACGGGGGGGAAACCGCCGGACGGTGGAGAAGAACGGGACGGGGCACCCCCCCCGATGGAACGGCCGATGAACAGAGAGGATCCGGTGAAGGCTCCGACGGAACTGGAGCTTTTCACAGGGGAGAACGAACACCAGCGGATGAGCATACTCGCCACCGGAGGAATAGAGGCGGGATTCCGCATGCAGAGAGACACTCTCGTCTACGAGCTCAGAGTCCCCCTCACAGCCGGCCAGACACACCCCTTCGGCATCGGGGTGAGCCGGGGAGCGCTCATCGGCCTGGGTGCCGTCACATCCGCAATCAGGGGAGCCTCAGACCTCCCGATCGATCACCAGGAAAAGGAAGGCGAACCTGAAGGGGGATTCGGCGGCCGGCGAAGCGGTGGAGGCGGCGGGAGACCCAGAACAGGGAGCCGACCGGATGTGGGCCCCCGTGGCGAGCAGTTGAACCTGTGGATTAAGGTCCGGCTTGCGGCCGGTCAGTAGAAACATCACGCAGCGATGCATCAGGGGGCAATTCTTCCCTCAGGACGGCGTAGAACTTTTCGGACGCCTGCCGTTCAATCCAGGGCCTGTGCCCGCACTGTTGAATCAGTATGAAGCGGAAGTCCCTGACCACACGAGGCAGAGGGGTCCCGACCCCGGCCGGAGGGTGGGGATCGGCGTCGCCGTGAATCGCCACCACGGGACACTTCAGATATGCCGCGATCTTCAGTATCTCCCCGCTCGTTCTGAGCGCGCGGGCCTCTTCCCAGACGCTCCGAAACAAAGCCACGTCGGCATCGATTGTACCCGGAGGAATCGGCAGGGGATCGAAGGCATCCGTCCTTTCGAACAATTCACCGAGCCGGCCAAATGCCTCCTGCTTCCCCGTCGACGACGGGTCTTCCAGCACTTCAAACAGGGACCGAACCTCGGCCCGCTCTTCCCCGTTCATACGGGAGAGCCGCGTCTCCAGGATCCCGGCGGCATAGTCCGCCTCGAAGGGGGGCGATCCGACGAGTATGAGCTTCCGCACGGCGGCGGGATATGCGGCGGCGAATATCAGGCCGAGCCAGGCGCCCCAGGAAAACCCGAGAAGCGTCACCGGCAGGAACGAATGCCGGCCGAGGACGCGTCCGAGTTCCCCGACCTGACCTTCGATGGAATACGCTGACTGAAGCGGTTCCAGCACACCGTACGTCGCCGAGAGCTCGCGGGCGACAGGCGCCATTTCTCCGGCCGCTCCGGGGCCGCCGTGAAGCATGGCAAGCCGGAAGGGAGATGTCCCGTATTTCCTGCAGAGCTCCACTGCATTCCGCCGGGCTGATGGAATTGCCTGGTCTCACTCCGCCCGCCGGGCGGGGAAAAGATCAGAATTCAATTTTGGGAAATGTGCCGGGCTTCCCGCAGGAAGGACATGTGTATGCGCCGGCAGATATTTCCGCCGGTGTCAATTCCAGCTCTTCACCGCACGACGCACAGGTGACGGCGATCGGTTCGCCATCCATGCTCGTCGTCTCGTGATGGATCCCGGCGGATCCACTTCCGGTTGCCGGCCCCGGTTCCGGCTCTTCTCCATGCGCGAACCTGCGGATGATGTACTCCGCGATCTCCACGCCTACGCCGAAACCAATCCCGATCAGAGTCCCGATCTGGAGATTTTTGAAGACCGCGGATGCAATATACCCGGGCGACGCAAAGATCGTGCGCCAGGAGAAGAGCCCGAGGAACAGAATGATGACGGCATTGACGACCGCCGTGATGACACCGGCGGCGGCAACCCGCTGGACCATCCCGCGGACGATATCGTTCCGGACAAAGTGATGGTACAGATAGACGGCAGCGGCAATTCCTGCTACGTACGCGAAGTACAGAATCGGCAGCCACGAGTTGTACTCTCCAACGAGAAACGTCAGGACCAGGTACCAGACAAAAAGAGCGGCAAACCCGTCGCGCCATCGCGGCGTTTTCAGGGCTGCATAGAATATCGCGGCCGTGACCCCGCTCGTCAAAAACTGGGAGGGCCACATCCGCATGTCAAATACGTTGAGCCGGAAGAACAGGAACCCGAACCCGGCGGTCGAGCAGGCCACCACGATCAGCCGCAGGATGGTGTGCTTTACGACGTCCTGGGTCGAAACGTTTTCCATGAATTCCTCCGTCCCCTACGGGTCAAGTGTGATCCAATGTATTGCGCCGGGGGACGATAGTCAATCCCGCCCCTCTGGTGGAGAATCCACTGAAAAACCTGTCACTTACCCCAAACGGGTTGACTTTGGCAAGGTTTTTCATTACACATCCCCCGTCCCATTCCACGCAACTCACGTATCCCCCCCAAAGTTCGGAGAAAGCCATGACCAAGAAATTCTGGATGGCGTTCGTCGCGGTCTTCGTGACCGCGGTCGTTTGCAACATGATTGTTTATAACTTCATACTCGGCAACGCGTTCAGCTCCCTCCCCGTCTGGCGGACCGACATGGGTTCACTCCAGTGGATATACCCGGTGATCACACTCGTCGGCTCCTTTTTCTTCACATTCATTTTCTCGAAAGGATATGAGGGGAAGGGAATTGCCGAGGGATTCCGGTACGGATTGTACGTCGGGATCTGGCTCAGCATCGGGATGGCATACGGGACGTACGCGATGGTCGCGGTCCCCTATGGCCTGACGCTCGAGTGGTTCATACTGGGAGTGCTGATCAACATCGTCATGGGCATCGTCGCCTCGCTCGTGTACGGGAAGAAGCCGGCCCAGGGATCCTGAAGAGAGATCAGCAAGGAGATTGAACCGGGAGAGATCGAAGCGCCCTGTCATGGGGAGAGCAAGCGGCTTCGATCCCGGTTCTTTTCTTTGGGGGGGGTCAGTTGGAAACGGGAGTGGGCCGGAGCTGCCAGCGATGACCATCCCAATATCGAACCTCTCCGGCAACGACTTTCATATAGTCGTCAAAGAAACCACCGGTCACAAGACCCTTCGCCGCCAGCCTGTCGAAAAGGTGCTTCGTCTTGTTCTCTGACTTGACCTCCACTATGCTGAAGTTCGCCCGGAAGATGTACTCGAAATATATGGAGGAATCCGGGATCCCTCCCGCAACGACGCGAAATCCCGGTTCATCCTGCAGGGGCACCGCCTTCGCGCCAAGGAAGAAGACGTTTAACCCGAACCCCTTCGCCACCTCAGTCGGAGGTATGTGGACGTAATATCTTTCGGCCGCTGAATGGGGAAGGCCAAACCCGCCGGAGAATGACGATTCCCCGTCGCCGACAATCAGAGATGGATCGAGACCCAGGAGAATCGCGGTGAATTTCCCCTCATCCCTGTCACTCGCGCCAAAGAAAACGAATTCCTTCCGTGCTCCGTCCATAAGCGGGTTCGTATCCATCAGGCGAAGCTGTCCGAAGTGACGGAACGTGCCCAACCGTTTCCCGCCGGCGTCGTAGCGCGAGACGATCGACGGGGAATGGAGGTCATTTGAGAGGACAAGGATCTCCATGTGTCCAGATCCGGAGAAGTCGCCGACGCTAAAGCCACGTATGTGGAATTCATCGGGATAGAACCGGTCGCGACACACGACCGCCTCCCCCGGTCTGATTTTCAGGAGATCGGTCTTCCTGTAATTGAGCACGTGCAGGACACTCCCTTCCTCGACCTCACCCGGATCCACCGGCAGCGACGTGATGATTTCGTTCATACCGTCTCCGTCCAGGTCCGCAAGTTGCAGGTATCTCGCACCGGTCGTCACCTCCTGGTCCGCGTATGTACCCAGGTGCGGGACCGGCAACGACCAGAGCTTTTCATCCGCCCTGTTATATGCATCGAGCGTGTTCTGATATTTGTTCTCGATGACTCTGGTCGGATTGAGGTCCCGTGCCGGCGGCCGGAGGAACGTCAGGATCAGCATGACGATCCCTCCTGCGAGCACCAGCCCCCCCCCTCCGGCGATGAACGGGTGCGCACGGACGAAACGGCGCATAGGACCGCCCGAAAAAACCTGTGAGAGGCGGGCTTCGCGGAAGGGAGACTCAAAAATAGCCGGGGAGCGCCTGGACGTAATGGCGAGGCTCCGGAAGGGGGACGGGTTGCCGGCGGGACGGTTCAGAATTTCGACTTGCAGTTCCGCGTAAAAGGACGAGGCGGCATCAACGAGTGTGCGGCACCCGGCGCACTCCTTCAAGTGGGCCTCAATCTCCTCCCGCCCCGACTCTCCATCAGGGGCGCGCAGGACGTACAGCTCAATACTGTGCTCGCTGGGATGATCCATCTTCACTCTCTATGTCCTTGCATCACGACCGACACGCTGAAGGGAGAGGGAAAAAAAGGGAAGTCCACCCCCCCCTCAACTGTTCATCCGCAGGATTTCAACCGACCTTTTGTAGGCCAGCCGCGAAAGGTACTCCAGCCGGGCCCTGTGCGTAACCCTGTATTCAGCCTCCGACAGTGAAGGAACGAGCGACTTGAGGCCACAAAACAACGAATGGCCGTCGGATTCCTCGCCGGTAAAACGCAACGCGACATTTTTTTCGACAACCAGAGTGTACTTCCGGAACATTTCGCGCTCCACTTTTCCGCTGTCGACATACTCCGCCGCCATCCTGCCGAGCACCTCGCTGCAGGCGCTCTGCACAAGCGTCAGGATCTCCGAAACGGTAAAGGGATCTTCCACGGCCACATGGCCGGGATCCACCCTCTCAGGAGTGAAATAGATTGACTTGATTGTCAGTGCGACAGTGGTCAGGGAGACCAGCCTCGAGTGCTCATGCTGACCGCGAAGGAGGCGGGAGAGATGTGCAAGCATCGCAGGGACATGATCGTCGGCACGGGCGTCCCCCCTCAGGGTCCTCTCCAGTTCCTCCCGGCCGAACGGCGGGAGGTTCTCCAGGGACGGGGAGAAGGCGGGAAGGAGGAACGTCTCGCCGAATCTCTCGACGACGGTGAAGTTGCGAAGGGCCTGGATCGACAGCCTGATATTGCGCAGAATCTTCCCCAGGTCGGGGTCGGCCTCGCCGTAAAACCGCACGACCCCGTGGTTGACTTTAGTGAAGACGATCCGCCGGAGGTGTGTCAGCAGTTCCTGATCGGAGGACCCGGCACGGTCGATCCCCTGAAAGTACGCCCTGATCTGCAACAGCGAGCCGTTCTCACCCTGCTGGAAGAGCTCCGCGATGCAATCGTACGCCAGATCGCGGTAGTTCGTCCCGTGCACACCGGAGTCCAGCATCACGGGCGCAATCTTCCTGCGCAGTGCCACCGCCGCCATGGAGTGACAGAGCTTCACCAGGGCGTTGAGCTGTTGCAGCGTCAGTGTGTCCTCGACGGCGGCCTCGATCAGTGTCCTGAGGTCGGGCGCGAGAGGGTCGGATATCGTCAATTGAGGCCCGGCGGTACCATGTCGGTGTGCTGGATGTTTCGTGAGACACTGTTCGTTTTCCCCGCAATGAGGGGGAACCTCAGGTGCGTGAGGGCGACGCGCCACTGGTCGACTTTCGAATAGACGACCGGCACGAGCACGAGCGTCAACAGGAGCGAGCTCAGGAGCCCGCCGATGAGGGCCCAGGCAAGGCCGCTCTTGAATTCGGAACCCGAGCTGACGCTGAACGCGATCGGAGACATGCCCACCACCATGGAGGCCGTGGTCATGAGGATGGGCCGGAGCCTGGTCTGCGCAGCTTCGGTGAGCGCATCGTGCACGGACAGACCCTTCTCCCGGCGCATCTGGTTCGTCCTGTCCACAAGGAGTATCGCGTTCTTCCCCACAAGACCGACGAGCATGATTATCCCTAACATCGTGAAAATGTTCAGCGCCTTCATCGTCAGCGCCAGGGCCAGGAACGCGCCGATGATCGCGACCGGGATCGAGAAGAGAACAACGAAAGGATAGACAAATGAATCGTACAATGCCACCATGATCATGTAGACAAAGAGGATCGCCGCGGCCAGTGCGAGCAGCAGGCTCGCAAAGGACTCGGACCGGTTCTTCTCGTCCCCCAGGTACGAGATGCCCACCCCCTGCGGAAGGGAGGTCCTTGCGACGGCCGATTTGATGTCCGCGACGATGCTCCCGGCGGGACGCGCCACCGCCTGGGAGTACACCGTCACGGAATAATTCCTGTTCTGGCGCTGGAGCTTCGTGGGGCCGGTCCCGAGCCCGACGGAGGCAAACTGTTTCAGCTGGACGAGCTGGCCCCTGCGGTTGGCGAAGGTGAGTGAACCGATATCCGCGGTTCTTGACCGGTCGAACCTGTCGAGGACGACACGGATCGGGTACTGGTCGGTCCCCTCGCGGTACTTCGACTCGTCGTCGCCGTTGAAGGCAATGCGAAGGGCTTCGCCGACCTCGCCGAGCGTGAGCCCGAGACTCGCCATCTTCTCCCTGTCGATCTCGATCTGCATCTCGGGTTTTCCGGCCTCCGAGGAAAGCCTGACGTCCGACGTCCCCGGAATTCTCCTGACCACGTCGGCGATCCCCTCGGCCGCCCTGAGCGCGCCTTCGTACTCCGGCGCGCTGACGAGAAGCGCGATCGGAGACTGGTTGGCCGTGCCGAATATCCCGATCGGACTCGTCCTGACCCTCACGCCCGGGATCTGTCCTATCTTCTTCTTGATGAGATCGCCGATCTCATCGGTCGACCGCGTACGGCTTTCCTTCGGCACGAGTGTGACGTTGAGCTCCGTCAGATAGTTGGAGGATTGTCCCACGAACCCTTCGGTCGATACGCCGACGTTCGTGAACACCTTGTCCACTTCCGGGAACGCAAACACCATCCGCTCCGCATCCAGCGTGACATAATTCGTGTTCTCCAGCGATGAGCCGGATGGAAGCTCCATTGTCACCGTAAACTCCCCCCGGTCCGACGGAGACATGAACTCCGTCCCGATGAACCCGAACACCGGAAGGAGCATGGAGGCCATGAACAGTCCCAGGGCCATCAGGAACGTCCGGCCCCGATGCAGGAGGCTCCACTCCAGCGCCTTCAGATAGCCGACGGTAAGCCCATGGAACTGCTTTTCGAACCAGAGTGAGAATTTCCCCAGTATCGAACCGGCGGTCATCCGTTCGAGCTTCGAGAACCGCGACGCCAGCAGCGGCGTGATGGTGAACGAGACGAAAAGGCTCATCAGCGTGGAGGACACGACAACGAGTGCGAACTCCCTCATGATGTTACCGACCAGGCCGGAAACCAGCGCCAGGGGAACAAACACCACCACATCCACCATCGTAATAGAGAGGGCGGCAAACCCGATCTCGTTCCGGCCCCGCAGGGCCGCTACCCGCTGTTCATCGCCCATCTCCAGGTGCCGGTGGATGTTCTCCAGCACGACGATCGAGTCATCGACGAGTATCCCTATCACAAGGGAAAGGCCCAGGAGCGTCATCAGATTCAACGAGAACCCGAACGCCAGAATCATGACGAACGTTGAGACGAGGGAGGAAGGAATGGCGATCATCACGATGACGGAATTCCGGACGCTGTGGAGAAACGCCAGCATCACTATCGCGACAAAGAAGATCGCCAGGACCAGATCGTGCTTCACCGCGTCGGCGGCTTCCACGGTGAACGTGGAGCCGTCCTGCGCAACCTCAAACGCCAGGCCGACGCCGGCGTACTCCTTTTCCATCTGCAGCATCTCGCCGCGCACCACCTTGCTCACCTCGACGGCGTTCGCATCCCCCTGTTTCTGCACGATGATCCCGACGGAGCTCTTGCCATTGATCCGGCTCAATTGGGAGTAGTCCTTTCGTCCGTCTTCGACCTCCGCGACGTCCTCAATCCTGATATTCCCACCCTGTCGCGTCTGGCCGACCACAAGCCGCTTAAGCTCATCCATGGACCGGTATTTGCCGGCCAGGCGAACGATGTACTGGGCCCCTCCCTGCTCGACTTTTCCGGTGGGAAAGTCGAGGTTCGACGACCGGATCGTCTGATCGACCTGCAGGAGGGAAAGGCCGCATGACCTGAGCTTCTCCGCGTCGATGTTGACCTTGATCTCGCGCTCGTCTCCTCCCACGAGAGTGATCTGGCCGACACCCTCGAGTTTTGCCAGCCGTGGCCTGACATGGTCATCGAGCATCTTGTAGAACCGCCGGGAGGGGATGTTTGCGGTCGCTCCGATGCGCAGGACGGGAAGCTCGTCGAGCGCGAACTTCGAGATCGTGGGATTCTTTGCGCCCGAGGGGAGACGCGAACCCACCTCGCTCACCTTTCGCTGAGCGTCCTGCAGGGACACGTTAACGTCGGCGCTCATCGTGAACTCGAGCGATACGAGGGAAACCCCCTCCGACGACGTGGCGTACACATTGGCAACCTTGTCAATGCCGGAGACGGCGTCTTCGATGATCTTGGTGACGCTCGTTTCGACTTCGGCAGGCGATGCGCCGGGGTAGATTGTCGTGATCGTGACATACGGCGGTGTGATCTTCGGAAGAAGCTCGTACTTCAGCTGCGTGTAGCTGAATATCCCCAGCACACCGAGCACCGTGAAAACGACGATGACGAGCGTGGGACGCTTGATCGAAAGTTCTGTAATTGTCATGACCGCAGTTCTCCACTCCGATATGCACACATAAAGAAGGCCCCCCTGATTGCGGAGGGCCTATGCGTATGAACAGGTACTTCTCCCTAATATATCCGATCCTCAGGCAATTCTCAAGACCTTCGCCCCTCGTATCGTGCGGTTTTTGAGCTGGAGGAGGGCCCTGTTTGCGTCAAGGAGGGGGAACTCCTCGGTCTCCGGCAAGACGGGGATCGCTGCAGCAAGGTCCAGAAATTCCCGCACGTCCCGCCGAGTAACGTTCGCCACGCTCCTGATCTCTTTCTCCATCCATAGATGAGAGGGGTAGTCAAGCCCGAGAAGGCTGCTCTTGTCCGACTCCTCTTTCCGGATGGCATTGATGACGAGCCGGCCCCCCGGCTCCAGATTTTTCAGTGCTTCCACCACCGGGATCCATGCCGGGGTCGTGTCGATGATCGCGCGCAGCTTCACGGGCGAGTCCTCGCCCACCCCGCCCGTCCAGACCGCCCCGAGCTCCCGGGCAAAGGCCTTCTCCCCTTCCCCCCGCGCAAACACGAAGACCCGGGTACGGGGATACATGTGCCTCACCGTTTTGAGGACGAGATGCGCCGATGCTCCAAAACCCGTCAGGCCCAGCGTCTCCCCATCCCTGATCCCGGCCAGGCGGAGCGACCTGTAGCCGATCGCCCCGGCACACATCAAGGGTGCGGCCTTCACATCAGGAATCATCTCCGGGATCCGGTGTACAAAATCCTCCCGCGCGACCATGTACTCGGCGTATCCGCCGTCGGCATCCCTCCCCGTCGCCATGAACCCGGGACACAGGTTCTCATTCCCTTCACGACAGAACCTGCATCCCCCGCACGCCGAATGTATCCATGCGACGCCGACCCTCTCGCCGGTGCGGACGGCGCTCACGCCGGACCCGGTCTCTTCGACGCGCCCCACAACCTGATGCCCCGGCACGACCGGGAACCGGGGAGGAGAAGTTCTCCCTTCGATCTCGTCCAGGTCGGTGTGGCAGACTCCGCACACGGAGACTTTGATCAGCACTTCACAACGGCCGGGACGGGGTTGAGTGATTTCCACGGGGATGAGGGGGGCGAGATTCTCCGCGAGGCTGGAGATCCGCTGTAACTGCATGGCTTTCATCCGTGTGCCTCAGGCGCTGGCGCGGTTGAGCAACTCCCTGGATGAGCTGTCCAGCCGGATCCCGGGAGCTGCGGCAAGTTCCTCCCACTGCCGCGGGCTGGTAGCGCTGACGATAGGAGCCGTGATCCCCGGCCGGGCAAGGAGCCAGGCGAGTGCGACCGAGGCCGGCGTGGCCTTCTGCCTTGCAGCGACCGCGTCGAGAGCTGCAAGGATGCGAAACCCGCGCTGGTTGAAATACTTCCGTACGCCGGCCCCGCGCACGCTTTTCGACAGATCATGTTCGGAACGGTACTTCCCCGTAAGAAACCCGGATGCGAGCGGGTAGTACGGAATCACCGCCAGTTTCTGATCCCGGCACAGAGGTTCGAGCTCCTTCTCAAACGCCGACCGCTCGCAAAGATTGTAATGTGGCTGCATGCTTTGATAGCGGGGATATCCGCTCCGGTCACTCGCTTCGAGGGACGCACTCAGCCTTGCCGGGGTCAAGTTCGACGCCCCGATAGCCCTGACCTTCCCCTCCTTCACAAGGAGAGCGTACGCCTCCAGAGTCTCCTCCACAGGCGTTCCGGGATCGTCGCGGTGCGTCTGATAGAGGTCGATGTACTCCGTCTGGAGGCGCCGGAGAGAATCCTCCGCCGCCCGGAGTATGTAGAGTTTCGAAAGCCCTTTCATTCCGGGACCCATTTCGCTCCCCACCTTCGTCGCGATCACCATTTTCGACCTGTTTCCCCGGAGCTTCATCCACTTCCCGATTATCGTTTCGGATTCTCCCCCCCTGTTGCCGGGGACCCAGGTTGAATACGAGTCAGAAGTGTCAACACAGTTGAACCCTGACGCCTGAAACGCATCCAGCAGACTGAACGCCCCGGGCTCATCCACAGTCCACCCGAACACGTTCCCCCCGAATATCAGGGGGGCGATTTCCAGACCTGAATTCCCGAGAAAGTGTCGTTCCATCGAATTGAGACCTCCTGTGCGCGAGCTGCAGAGCATGCGGGCCGATCATCCGGATCGCCCCCGGGACCACCATTCTCATAGTAGAAAAAAACGGGGCGATTCTCAACCAAACAAAGTCCGACACCGGCGGCGAGCCTGCGCGATTGCTCGTTATTTTCTTCGCTGTGGACGAAAAACGAAGAAGCTGCGGAACACGCGGAACGTGAGATAGAGCATGAACCCGATTGCGGAATAGTAGATGTAGTGCTCCCGCTTTTCGGCACCGACGGAGAAGAACTTCACCGCGGTCAGCACGCCGGCGCCGATCATGTAGAGGGGACCCATATTGAAAAAGGAGCCCTCCTCCACGGTACGAAAATCGCGGATCTCCCTGCGCCCGAGCGTCTTCTGCGTGATGGCCCTGTACAACAGATTCTTGATGTGAAACGGATTGCCGGCGGCGCTGTAGAGGATCTCCTTTCGGCACATAACCGGGTCCACGACGTTCAGCGGATAGTGCCTCATGAGATGGGAGACAAGCTGGAGAGCAACCGGGCCCGGGAGGCGTTCCAGGTGAATTCTCTCGAAGGATGCCCAGAAACAACGGAACACCTCCTGGTCCCTCGTCGCAGCGGCAGCCCCGCACACGACGGTGACCCGGAGGAGGGACTGGAAAAACTGAAGGCTGGACTGCGAGACCCTGTCAAGATTCGTCACGAACACGATGTACTTCTTTCTGCTCCGGACGATGCTCTTCAATATCTCGGATTGCATACGATGTATCCCGAGGCGGGTGAATCGCACCTTCAGGAGCGCCCAGTCGTCCCGTTCGTCGGCAGATTCCACTCTGAGGTCTTTGTTCCGGTAGAGCCCTCCCGCCATTTCCCTGAGGCAGTCGCCCAGAGGCGCGGGGGAACTCACCGTCAGCAGACGGTCCTTCTGTACGGAATGGCCGCCGGCCTGAACCTCCACCCGGTGTTTCCCGCCGGTCAGCAGCAGCCGCGCCTCATTCATGAGGCTGGATTTTCCTATTCCGTATTGACCCACAAGGAGGGTGTGCCGCCCTTCGGTCAGGTTCTTCAGGACGCGGCGCAATTCCTCTTCTCTCCCGAAAAACGCCTGATCCTGGCGAACGTCCACGGTGCCTGTCCGGATTTCCATGGTTCACTCCCCCCGGAGGACGAAACCGTCCGCGGTGAGCGGAAGGGAGAGGAAACAACCCGCGGGCCCAAACCGGTTCTTCAAAACCGAAAGAGTCCTGACGGCCGGGCTCTCGTCACTCATCCCGATGGAAAGAACGCAATCCACCGCGTGCTCCAGCATCTTCGGGCCTGCCGCTTGCATCCCTTTTGTGACCTGACCGACGACGAGGAGGACCATCTCCTTTTCCTGCGCGAGCCTCCGGAGCAGGTAGGTGCACTTGCGGATCTGCGCGGTGGTCCCCGGCAGGGACTCGGACAGCTCGGTATACACCGTCTGGATCGAGTCGATCACAAGGAGTCCCGGCGGCGCCTCCCGCACGTGGGAGACTACGAGGTTCACGTTTGTCTCGAACAGGACAGCGATCGCTCTCGAGTTGATATGGAGCCGGTCCGCCCTGAGTTTCAGCTGCTGTACAGACTCCTCACCGCTGACATACAGCGATTTCTGTGCGGAGGATTCCAGGAGCTGGAGCAGGAGCGTCGATTTTCCCGCACCCGGAGGACCGGTCAACAGGAGCGAGCTCCCCACGACGAACCCTCCGCCCAGGAGCGCATCGAACGCATGAACGCGCGTTTTCATTCTCGAGAGAGAGGACGCCACCACGTCCGGAAGCGGAAGGGGGAGCGAGCCCCCGTGACTCATATCCCGGAACTGCCTGACCGTCATCCATGCGCCGCACCAGGGGCAAAGGAGACAGAAGTCGTCGATCTCGTTTTTGCAACTTGTGCAGCGGTAGGACATGGGCGTCTATGAGGGTAGCCTTCTGATCAGAAAGACTATCTTCTCTTTTCCATTGAACGGCTCCCGGCGAATGTCGAGAAGGACCCCGTCGAAGGGGGCGCGGAATTCCGATTTGAGTGCATGGATTCCGGCCTTCGCCCGAAGCCCGGCATCCGCGAGAGTCAGCCGGGCAGCGTCGAGGGCAATTTTCCCGGCGATGAGCCGCCTGGCCGCGACCAGCTTTCCGAGCGCGCGTTTCGTCCTCTCCCATTTAAGCTCCGTCCTGATGAGGGAGGCAGACGAGGCGAAACCTCTTCGGACCAGCTCACACGCGTTTCCATGTTCCAGGGAATCAGACCTGGAGGCCAGTGCCGCGTCTGCGATTCCACGGTCCAGTTCCAGGAGTGATGTCCGGTCCAGCATCGCGGTGCTCTCCCGCTTCCGATCGTTCAGTGACTTCTGTTCGTCGAAGGACGTCGGAACGGTCCTGAGCGCAAGCGTCTCCCCCGCACGGACGGTGTCCCCCTTCTGCTTCCGGAGCACGACCGTCTCGCCGGGGCTCACGACAAACGTGAGGAGAGTCCCCCCCGACGGGGGAGGGAGGACCACGTTCGAAGGACCGGAGGCTCCTTCCCTCCTGACGGTCTTAACGGTCACTGTCCCGCCGGTGGCGACCACGTTATCAAGGTTCAGCTCCCTCAGGTCGCATCCCCTGGCATAGTTCATACGGACGCGCTTTCCCGATCCGGTGACCGAGCTGAAGCGCCGAACCCGTCCGGGGATGAGCAGCTCCCCGGCCGTCACGACTTCTCCGAAGAAGAGCGATTCGGCCGAAGTGTCGTCGGACGCCGCGAGCGAGCCGAGAAACCGGCTGTTCATTTCGACATTCCGGACCGTGGCGCTCGCGGGACCCCCCCTCATGCAGATGATGTTGTCCGCACTATAGTCCGATTCAAAGTCCCTCCCGACGGTGTGAAGACGGTCGTCCGGTCCTTTGAATACCAGCGCATGCGGGTTGAGCGCGCCGACAACCTGGAAGCTCCCCTTCAACGGCTCGCCGCTCAGCTGGTCGCGCGCATCCATCGAAGCGAAAACAATACTGGAACGGGCGTACTCTTCGTAGTCCCTGACGGCGGATTCAATTGTGTGTTGCGTGACGCGGATAAATCTTTCATACCCCTGATGTGCGACATAAAATGCGGGGAGGCAGGCGGTGAAGAACAGAATGCCGAGAGCCCGGTCGATTTTCGATCCTGTCGCAACCCTGAAGCGATGCGGGGAGTTGCCGTCAAAGGGGAAAACACAGCGAACCTCCGACAACGGGTAGAAGAGACGCACGCCGTTCGGCGTGCACGTATCGAGGAGAAGGTGGGACACGTAACCGACGAGGAGGCAGGCAAAGAGATCGATCCCCGCCATGAGGGGGACGAGAAAGAGGAGCGACAGCAGTGCCGCAAACGGCAGCGAGTGTGTCAGTGTCCTGTGACCGAATCTCCGCTCGAGGAATCGCGTCAGGGGAGGAAGCACCCGCCCGATGAAACTCGCGCCGGTGTCGATGTCAGGCATCACCGAGCCCACCGTTACCGCAATGGCGTTCAGGGCCGTCAGGCCGACGCCGGCAGTCGTGAGAAGAAGGAGATACAAGAATCCCGCAAAGCCAATGTGCGTCGACGCTTTCATCCGCGTCTCTCCCCATCGGAGGGATCATTCTCCCAGGTGCATGTAGCAACTCTGCACTTTTTCCTCGACGCCGAGCTTTTGCAGAAGTTCATTGTTGCTCTCGTAGAGGTCCTTGACGATAACGAGCGCCCTTTCCCTGACTCTGGCCCTCCTGTCGAAGCGGTCCCTCGTCACGAATTCTTCAATCAGGTCCAGCACGCACGTAGCATTCGAGGGAGTCACGAGGGCGGGGTTGAATACCCCGGGGTGGGGGAAGAACCGGTCGAGGATCCCCTCCATTTTCTTCCCCAGCCTCCCCCCGTGGATCTCGACAACGGCACTCAGGAAGTCGTTCAGCGCGCTTCGGAATGCGGCGGCCAGATGTGTCTCAGCCGAAACCTCCGAAGTAATATCCGGCAACGGAACCCCATTGTCGGGCTTCTCCCGTCGCTCATCATCCGCCCCCGCCGCGTTCGCGGTCGTCGTCTCCACCGTACTCGCTTCCGGTGCTTCCCCGTGATCGACAGTGGGTTTCCCGACGAGAGTTTCCACCCGCTGCCGAATCAGTGCGTTCAGTTCCAGGTCGTACACGATCATCCTCCCCTGTCTAAATCGGAAAGCTTCTTTCACCAATTCCTCCGCCGAGTGAAACCGGTTGAGGACGATCAGAGGGAACGGATGCGACGGGCGGTCGATCTCGAGGATGCCGTTCTTGCACCCGCTCCCGATCAGCAATGAAGAGAGCTGCTTTCTCGAGAGCCGGTCGATCACGACGTTGACACTCGGGACAGTGTGAAATGTCCTCCGGAACCTGTCGAACCCCTGCTGGGATACAGAGAAGAAGTAGACCCGGCACCTCATCCCGCACGCCGCCAGACCCATCTTCACGGATTTTTCGCTGAGCAGAGTCCGGAGATCATGGTGGAGACCGGCATATTCCTCAACGCAATCACCGCGGACGAAGAGGATATCAAAGACATCCGGGGAATCCTCGTAGGTGATG
>PMJR01000039.1 GCA_003158475.1 Ignavibacteriota bacterium
CAATATCGACAACGACCAGGACGGGCTCACCGACGAACGTCGCGACAACATTGCGAGTGTCTTCATCACGGACCCGCTCAAGGATCCGTTCCTGCGTGATGTTCAATCTGATACGACCAAATTCCGGCTGTTCTACGGCTATTCATGGAAACCTCACTGGGACGCGGATGAAAACTGTAACTGGCGCACGTTCACCGATCTGAACCACAACGGGAAATGGGACCAGGGTGAACCCCTGAACGACGATGTGGGGAGCGACGGTATAGGACCCCTCGATGCGGGCTATACAGCCCCAGACGCGGACGGCTCCGAAGGAGATGGCAAGCCCGAGCAGGGGGAACCCAATTTCGGGATACTGGACAAGGACGAATCAGACCAGCTCGGCCTGACCGGGTTCCTTATTGCAGCGGTGCACACATACGACCTTAATAACGACGAAAGGAACTGGGGGGCATTCACATCGCTCCCCGCGCCTCCTGACCAGCAGCCTTCGCTCGAGAATGTCAACCTGGGGAACTGGTTCTCGAGCTTCATATTCCATCTTAACGGCCGCAACACATACAGTCTCAAGACCGGACAGGCTCAGCTTACGGGCGAGACCGAGCGCTTTTCGATGGCCTTGATTTTCGGGATGGACACTGATGACCTGTTCCGCAGAAAGCGGACGGTGCAGCAGATCTACAACGCGAATTATCATTTCGCAAAGCCCCCTGAAAAGCCCATGGTGAAAGCCGTGCCGGGAAACGGCAGGGTGACGCTCTACTGGGACAGCCGGGCTGAGCAGACGTTCGATGCGTTTTACCAGAAGTACAATTTCGAAGGGTACAGGATCTACAGGAGCACGGAAGCGAATTTCCTCTCCGAGCAGATCATCACCGACGCCTACGGCAAACCCACCTACAGGCAGCCGCTCGTGCAGTTCGACCTCGTGGACGGCATCGTGGGACTTCATCCGATCGACGTCAACGGCGCGAAGTTCAACCTGGGGGACGACAGCGGGCTCCAGCATTCGTTCACCGACACGACCGTTCAGAACGGCCAGAAATACTACTATGCTGTCTGCTCATACGACCAGGGGTTCACCACGACAACGGTCACCGGGAGTTTTGTCGGTATCCCGCCCACCGAATGCACGAGTATCATCAAGGTCGACATCAACGGACTGGAGAAGACCGACGTGAACACGGCGGTCGTGATCCCCCGTGCCCCGGGGGCGGGATACATTCCGGGCAAGATCACGGCGGCGGCGAGCGGCCCGGCGAGCGGCACCGTCCAGGTGCAGCTCATCGACCCCGACTCGATAAGAAATAACCACAACTTTGTCGTGTCATTCGTCGATTCCACGGTGTTCCACACCAACCCGAATCCCTGGTACACTCTTGTTGACCTGACGGCACGCGACACGCTTGTCAAAATGACCAGGCTGAAGACTGCGCAAGATGTGACCACGGTGATGCAGGGGTTCGCCGTGCAGATCAACAACGCACAGTTTGTCGCCGTCAGGACGGACAGCACACGCTGGACGGTGGGTAACTCCAACCTCAAGACACAGGTCGGATTCGATTCGAGGTACGCGAACGCATTTCAGTCGCGCCGGGTGGACCTCCCCTCGGATTTCGACATCACGTTCACGCAACCCGGGCAGGGAGATATCTCGTTCCCCTCAAATTCATTTGCCACGCAGGGAATCCAGTCGAACATCACGATACGCGACATTACCGCGGGGATTAACCATGTGCAGTTTCTCTTCTATGACAATAACAGTGACGGTCTGTTCAACGCAGGGGACGTCATATTCATCGTGTGCGGCGATAGCGAGGGACAGCCGGCGGCGGATTTCCCCACCTCCCACAAGTCCTGGTCGGTGAGCCTGATTCAGGATACGACGATACTCCCGTCAAAGCAGATACTCCCGAAGCCGGGTGACGTTTTCCATATCGCGACCTCGAAACCGTACCGCACGGGTGAGACAGTCAGGTTCCAGACGCAGTCCCCCGTGGTCGATCAGATGAAGGCCCGCTCCGATCTCAGCGGAATACTTGTCGTTCCCAATCCCTACGTTGGTGCGGCGTCGTGGGAGCCCCAGCCACTGAGTGTCGGCCGCGGGGACCGTCTCATCTATTTCACCCACCTTCCCCACGAATGCACGATAAGGATTTACACGATAAGCGGCCATCTGGTGCAGACGATCCAGCATTCCGCCGGGCTCGATGACGGACAGGAGCCATGGAACCTCGTCTCCCGGGACGGCATGAACATCGCTTTCGGGATCTATGTCTTCCACGTGGACGCCCCGGGGGTGGGTACATACGTCGGCAAGTTCGCGGTCGTGAAATGATGCCCAGAACATCCCGGATGCTTTCCCTATGAAAACATTCCTGCTCTGTTTTCTCGTCGCAGCCTTTTCCACTCAGACCCCCCTGTTCGGGCAGGGTGTCTCCAAGACCGGCACCGTTGCGGCGACGTTTCTGGAGATCCCCGTGGGCGCCTCCGCAGTGGGGATGGGAAGCGCGTTCGTAAGCCTGGCGAATGACGCAACAGCCCTGTACTGGAACCCGGCAGGGAGCGCCTGGCTTGCCCAGAGCGAGGTCCTTGCGATGCATACGAACTGGATCGCGGACACGCGGTTCGACTACGCCTCGCTGGTCCTCCCCCTGGAAGATTTCGGGACTCTGGGCGTCAACTTTACGTCGCTGAACATGGACGACATGAAAGTGACGACTGTCGAGAAGCCGGAGGGGACCGGAGAGTACTTCAGCGCGGGGGATTTTGCCGTCGGCGTATCGTACGCGCACAGGCTGACCGACCGGTTCACGATCGGGTTCAACGTGAAGTACATCCAGCAGACGATCTGGCACGAGAGCGCGAACGCGTTCGCAGTCGACGTCGGCACGATATTCCGGACCGACCTGATCGGCGGACTCACGATCGGTGCCACGCTTACCAATTTCGGCACGCCGATGAAGATGACGGGGCGGGATGCGAGGCAGTTCGGGATGCTCGACCCCACAAAGCAGGGGACGAACAGCCAGATCCCGCAGGACATCGAGATGGATTCGTGGGATCTGCCGCTCCTCTTCCAGATCGGCGTGTCGACGACGCCGTTCAAGACTGACAACTACCGCCTCACGATCGCGGCGGATGCGCTCCATCCGAACGACAACTATGAGAGCGTGAATGTGGGAGGGGAGTTCGCATTCCAGGACGTCCTCTTCCTGCGGGGCGGCTACAATGCCCTCGGCCTTCCCGACCGGGAAGGAGGTGCCTCGTTCGGGTTCGGGCTTTCGTCGAACAGTTTCCTGAGCAGCAGCACCACGGTGAGGTTTGACTACGCATATCGCGACATGGGGAGACTCTCGAACATCAACGTTATGTCGTTGTCGGTGAGGTTCTGATCCGTGTCGAAACAAGACCCTCTTCATAGCCGGAAAACGTGCAGTCTCCGTCTTCTGCCCCTGCCTCTCATCGTCGCACTGTTTATCCACAGTGCCTCTCCCCAGGAGAAACCAGGCGTCGCCCGACACTTTCCCGTCACCGATCCGAAGAACTTCACGCGCGTTGTGGCCTCCGTGGGCGACGTCGCGATCACGGCCCAGGAATTCCTTCTCAGCTATGAGTTCGGCCCCGCGTTCACGAAGCGGGGGAAGGACTCGCGGAAACGTTATCTGGACTTCATGATCAACGAAAAGCTTCTCGCGATCGACGCGCGGGATCACGGCCTTCAGAAATCGGCCCGCGTCACGAAGTCGCTTGAAGAGCTCGAGGGGGACATGGCGACCGAGGAGCTCTTCAAAGATGACGTCCTCAGCCGCGTTACCGTGACCGATGGCGAGGTCGCGGAAGGGATGAGGGAAGGGAAGATCCACTATTCGATCCGGTGGCTCTTTGCCCCGGGCCGGGATGAGGCGTCCTCGCTCGATGGGCTTCTGAAACGGGGCGTCCCGTTCGACACGCTCTTCGAGCGGCAACTTGCCGGGGGGAAGAAGAAGGATGACCGTTCGATGGCAACGACTCTCTTCAGGCTCAGGCGGGCAAGCCCTGTTCTAGCGTCGGCTGCAGACACACTGCGGGCCGAGAGGAATTCAGCGCCCGTGAAGGGTCCCGACGGCTGGTACATCATCAGGGTCGATAACGGCTGGCGCGATGTCACATTGAGCGTCACGGAGTCCGTGAAGCTCGAGGACGAGTCCCGGCGCGCTCTGACACAGGAGAAGTCCGACAGCCTCTCTGACCGCTATGTCCGGAGGATGATGCTTGACAACAATCCCGTTATCATGCGGGATACGTTCGATAAGCTGGAGGCGTGGCTTGCACGAATCTGGGTCAAGCCCGGGCTCCTCGCCCACTGGGAGATGGCGACCCGCCTCGCTGCAGATTCTGCCGCCGTCTCCCGCATCGACGGGTTCGTGAACGATACGCTTGTTGCGCTCAGAGGGGGATGCATGCGTCTGGGGCAATTCCTCTCCTGGTACAGGGCGCGCGACACATACTTTCACCTGGAAATTGCCGATGAGCAGTCGTTCTTCGTATCCGTGGAGGACATCGTCTGGCGCATGGTGCGGGACAGGCTCCTCGTGGACCGTGCGATCAGGAGGAATCTGCAGGAGAGGGATCCGGTGAAGAAGCAGCTCCGGTGGTGGGAGGAGAAGATACTTTACGGCGAAGAGAAGATTCTGCTCGGGCGCTCGATCGCGCTGAGCGATTCCGCCTGCCGTGCCTTCTATGATGCACATGCGCGGGAATACCGGACCGACAGCGGGGCCGTCCGACCCTTCGAACGGGTGAAGGATCAGGTGCGCAAGGACTGCTACGTATTCGAGTTGAAGAAGAGCATGCTCCACAGGATCATAGCCCTGAAAAGAAAATACCCTGTCGTCGTGAAGAACGACGTCCTGATGAGCCTTCCCCTTGACGTCGAAGACAATCCGAAGGCGATAGACGTCTATATGGCAAAGAAGGGGGGGACATTCCCCCATCCGGCATTCCCTGTGATAGACTTCGAGTGGGCGACATGGATGTGAACTCATGTGTCCGCCTTTTCCTCCCCGCCGCACTCTGTGCTGCCGCGCTTGTCGCGGGGTGCAATGAACGGGAGGGTTCTTCCCCCCGGGCTCCGCGTCCCGTCGTTCTCACGTACTGGCCCGCGCCGAACCCCCAGGAGATACTCCTGGCAGATACGCTCGTCCGGGTCTGGAACCGCCTTCACCCGGAGATCCTCGTGGAGATGCAGCCGATACCGGTGAGTATTTCGACCGAGGAAGTCCTCCTGGCGGCGATCGCGGGGAAAACGACGCCCGACGTCTGTTCCAACATCTGGCCGGGAGCGCTGCATGATTACACACAGTCAGGCGGGCTTGTGCGGCTCGATGCCTTCCCGGATTTCGATTCGGTGATGAGCCTCCGTACCCCGCGGGAGCTTCTTGAGCGGTTCCGTGTGGCCGACGGGCATTTCTACGAGGTGCCGTGGAAAACCAACCCGCTCATGATGTTCTACAACCGTCGGCTCTTCCATGAAGCGGGAGTCCTGGACGTCCCCTCGACATACGGCGGGTACCTCGCGGCGGCGGAGAAAGTCGTGACGCACAGGTATGAAGGGGGGACACCGGACGTCTGGATGGGAGACAGGGATGTCCGGCCGATCTGGTGGCAGCGCCTTTTCGATTTCTATCCTTTCTATATTGCGGCGTCCGGGGGCCGGACGCTTCTCGCCGCCGGTCAGCCATCATTCGGCGACAGCTCCGCCGCCGGGGTGTTTGAATTCTTCCGTCAATGTTACGGGAGGAAATACTTCCCGCGAACGTATTTCCAGGGGGGAGACCCGTTCCTGCTCGAAAAGAAGGCGACACACTTCTCGGGACCCTGGGAGGTGGCGGCGATCCGCAAATTCGCGCCTCAGATGGACTTCGGTGTCGCGCCCGTTCCGGTTCCCGACGATCACCACGGACCTGTCTACACGTACGGGGACTACAAAGACATCTCGATATTCAGCACGACGACGCATCCGAAAGAGGCGTGGGAGTTCGTGAAGTTCCTTGTTACCGCCCAACATGACCTGCTCCTGCTCAGGATCTGCGACCAGATTCCTGTCAGGGGCGACCTCCTGGAGAATCCGCTCTTCGCGGCGTATTTCCGGGAGAACCCCGCAATGACCGGGTTCGCCCGCCAGGCGGTCTACACGCGCGGGATGGATGACGCCCCGGATCTTAAGGAGATATTTGACGCGATTGCGCAGGAATACGAATCATGCGCCGTCTACGGCCGCGTCAGCGCTCGAGATGCTATCCGTGAAGCGGTGGGCCGCACAAACCTCATCGTCGAGTGGAACAGATGACCGGATTGAACCGGATACTGCGCAGAGGAAGGACGGGCGACAGGGGAGCGTACTGGTTCATCCTCCCGTATGTCATATTCTTCTGCGCATTCGTCGCCTATCCGCTGATTTTCTCGTTTGTCCTGGTCTTCCACCGCTGGAATATCGTCACCCCGATGGAGTGGATCGGGCTGAAGAATTTCGACCGGCTGATCGGTGACGCGCTGTTCTACCGTTCCGTCCTCAATACGCTGACATTCCTCATTATACACATCCCGCTTCAGGTGGTCGTGGCGCTCGCGCTCGCTCTCCTCCTCAACTCAGGCGTCCGGGGGAGAGGTTTGTTCAGGGCGCTGTATTTTCTCCCCGTGGTGGTCTCCGGCGTGGCGGTCACGATCCTCTGGCAGCAGATCTATTCGTTCGATTACGGGATACTGAACAACATTCTTCACGCGGCGGGCATTCCCTCCGTCCCCTGGCTTGTCGATCCGCGCGTGGCCATGCCCTCGATCGCGATCATGGCCACATGGAAGAATGTGGGGATCTACATCGTCCTCTTCCTGGTCGGACTCCAGAACATACCGCGCGAGCTCTACGAGGCCGCGAACCTCGACGGGGCGGGCACGTTCAAGCAGTTCCGCTACGTGACTCTCCCGATGCTGAACCCCACGGTGGTCGTCATCGTGGTGCTCTCGACGATCGGAGGGTTCTCCCTCTTCATCGAGCCGTATGTCCTCACGGGGGGCGGGCCGATGCAGAGCACCCTGTCCGGAATGCTCTACATCTACAACCAGGCGTTTTCGTTCGGGCATATGGGGTACGCCGCGACGCTCGGATTCGTCTACGCGCTCGTCATACTCGGGGTCGTCGTCCTCCAGCGTCGCATGATCGAACAGGACGTGTCATCGTGAAGAGCGCACTGAAATACGCCGCGCTCCTCGCCGGTGCCGTCGTCTTCGCGTACCCGTTTCTCTGGATGCTGGCGGGCTCTCTGAAACCCGAGCTCGAGATCGCCAGCCTGAATCTCCTTTCGGGGAACTTCTCCCTTCAGAGCTACGCACAGGTGCTCCTGAAGATCCCGATCGCCAGGGCGTTCCTGAACAGCATCATCGTCTCGGCGGTGACGACGGCCTCCGTGGTCTTCTTCGGCTCGATGGTCGGCTATGCGCTTGCCAGGCTCCGGTTCCTGGGGAAGAAGATGCTGTACACGCTCATCCTCTTCACGATGACGATCCCGTTCCAGATTGTGCTGATCCCGCAGTACATACTCATGGTGAAGCTCGGCTGGACGGATACCTATCTCGCCCTTGTTGCCCCCGCGATGATGAGCGCGTTCGGCATCATATTGTTCCGCCAGTTCTTCATGGCCATCCCTCAGGCGCTCATCGACGCGGCCCGCATCGACGGGTGCTCGGAGCTCATGATCCTCTTCCGGATCATCTGGCCCCTGTCGCGTCCCGTGATCATCACCGTGGCCCTCCTGACGTTCATGTCGAACTGGAACGAGGTCCTCTGGCCCCTGATGGTGGTCCGCGAGCAGTCGCTCATGACGATGCCGCAGCTCGTCACGATATTCACGACCGGCGGACAGGCGGAGACCCAGCTGGGATACCTCCTTGCAGCCGCCACGCTCCTCTCGCTCCCGGTGGTCATCGCTTACGCTTTTTTCCAGCGGTATTTCATCGAGAGCATGGCTTCAAGCGGGTTGAAAGGATGAACAAATATCTCGCATCAAGCATCGTGCTCCTGTTCGTCGTTCCGGTCGCGGGACAGGACCGGATCTCGCGCGAGTTCGGCGGCCTGTACGGTCAGGTCGAGGTGGGAGGTCCGTACGCCGGGGCGGAGTTCCACGGGAGCCGTCCCCTCCCCTCGCGAATCAGCCTGTATGAGCCGGCCGCGAACAGCCTCGACATGAGCAGGGACTACTGGAAAAGGGGGGAGTCGGCGCCATTCCTTGTCGGCGTCCGGATCAACGGCGGTCCGGCGCGCCATGTCGGCCTTGAACCATGGGCGTACACGCTCTCGCCCCACCGCGTCCGGTTTCACAGTGACGACTCCGCGCTCCGGTGGACTTCCACGTACGAATTCCTGCACACCTTTCCCGGGCTCGTCTGGACGCTTTCCTGTGAAAACCGCACGGGAGACCCGGTCGGCCTCGAGATCTACCTGCAGTGCCGCACGGTGCTCCGCACGTGCCAGACGTTTGCCTGGCTGGACAGTGCCTGGACCGAGTACGACGCCGCGGGTGGCTCGCTCGCGGTGCATTTTGATCAGCCCGCTTCGCGCCAGGCGACCGTTGTCCTCGAGAACCTGGGGGCCCTTCCTGAAGGATGGACATCCGATGCCGCCGATCTCGGGCCCGACTCCCTGAACCCCCGCTGGTTTACGGCCGGCGGAAATCCCGGAGGGCACACGCTCGCACGGGAAAAACAGGGTAGTCCTGTCGCGGCGTTCCTCTACAGGAAGACCATCGCCCCCTCCGGCCGCTTCACCGTGCGTCTCGCAATATTCAGCTCAACCCTTGCAAGGTGGAAACCGGTTGCGAAGGCTCTCCGGACCAGGTGGGAAGGAGACATTGCCGGGTACGACGCGCTGGTCAGGCGGCAGCTCCTCCTTGCTCCCCGGACGGGGGACGCTTCGGTCGACCGGACGGCGGACTGGGCGTGTGCGCTCCTTGCCGTCAATGCGCATTCGCTCGAGGGACGGATCGTTCCGATGCCCTGCCCCGCCGAGTACAATTTCTTCTTCACGCATGATCTCCTCCTGACCGACCTGAGCGCCGTCTGGTTCGATGCGGCGCGCGTCAAACGGGACCTCGGGGCGGTCGCATCGTGGGCGGAGCGGGGAATCATCCCTCATGCCCGGTACTGGAGGGACGACGGCTTCAAGACGGAACTCTGCACGCCCGACAACTGGAACCACCTCTGGTTCATCGAGACCGTCGCGCGCTATCTCCATCACACGGGCGACACGGCGACCGTTGTGCGCCTCCTCCCGCTGGTGAAGACCAGCCTGGAACAGGTCCTTACGCAGTGCCACAGCGACAGCCTGATGTAT
Source organism: Ignavibacteriota bacterium (assembly GCA_003158475.1). Taxonomy (GTDB): domain Bacteria; phylum Bacteroidota; class Ignavibacteria; order UBA10030; family UBA6906; genus Fen-1273. Next base: position 9,368 of record PMJR01000039.1, read on the forward strand.
GCATTCCGCCCCGATTGGTGGGACATTGGAAGGAGGGAGGGCCCCCGTTCCTATATCACGGTCCTGGCGATCCGTGCGCTTCGCGACTATCTCTTCCTTTGTTCTTTCATGCACAGGGACCTCACCCGGCTTCCGGGCTACGAGCTCCTTGCGGACGGGATGGAACGGGCGCTCAACGCGCGGCTCTGGGAGGGCGGGGCCGGATACCTGATGAACGCGAATGGGGACGACCCGGACTCTCACTTCTACATGGGTTCGCTGATGGGTGCTGTGTACGGCGAAATCCCGGCCGACAGGGCTTCGGTGCTTCTTGCAACCGCCCGTCGGGTGCTCGTGGACGAACGGCTCGGCGTGCGGAACGTCATGCCCCCCGACTTCAACACTGACTTCGTCCGGGCCTATTTCCGCTTCCCCACGAACGAGGCGGGCGATCCCTACTTTTATGCGAACGGCGGCGTGTGGCCGCATGCGAACGCGTGGTACGCGCAGGGACTCGTCGTCACGGGGAGGTCCGCGGAGGCGCTCCGGTTCTTCAAGGCAGTCATGACGCTGGACGGCGTCTCGGCCAGTCCCCTCGGGCAGCCCGCATTCTATGAATACCGGTACGCTGACACTTCGTCCAGCGGTTACGGGGCGATCGACAAACCGTCTTTCCTTTGGGCGGGGGGGATGTACCTGGGGACACTCTACGCGCTGATGGGGTTCAGAGAAACAGAATGGAACATCGGCTGCGGCGACGGACAAACCGCCGGTGTCTTCGAATCGGCCGCCGCCAGGGTCGAGTTCGGTCCCGCGAAATCAGTCAGTCTGTCCGGGACCGGGGCACACAGTGTCGGCATCATTGCCGGCGCTCTTCATGCACCCACCGGCGTCTTTCCCCTGGATTGTATGAAAAGCTCCGGTTGGTCCATCAGGAGAGGGGGGCCGGGAGCGGCATACCTTGCGGAGGTGAATGCAATCGTCCGTTCCTGCCGTCCCGCGAAGGGGGGCGGATTGCGGGTCGTCCTCTCGTCGTTCGACGGGCACCGCGTGACGGCTCGCATCGCGGGGCGATCTACGCCTGCCGGCGCATTCATCAACGGCCGGAGAGTCGAAGACATGAAATCCGAACGATCATCCGATGGTGCCGTCACGACGACGCTTATCTTCCCCGGCACGCTGCGGAAGCAGGTCCTTGAAGTCAGGTACTACCGATAACAACAATCGATTGCAATGAAAGTCGCCGAACTCGAAAAACCCGGTTCCCTCCGCGTGAAGTCGAAGCCCCTCCGCGCGCTGGGGGCCGATGAGGTCCTCGTCAAAGTCGAATCGTGCGGTCTGTGCGGAACGGACCTCCACATCGTCGAAGGGACCTCCCGGTCCACCCCCCCGGTCGTCCTCGGACATGAGTATGCGGGGTACGTCACGGATCCGGGTACGAACCCGAAAGGGGTCCCCGAAGGAACGCATGTCGCGGTGGACCCCAACATTCCATGCGGGCGCTGTCCTTACTGCAGACGCGGTCTCGTCCATTTTTGCACCGGTCTCCGCGCGCTCGGCGTGGATATCGACGGAGGGATGGCGGAGTACAGTATCGTCCCTGCGTCACAGCTCTACACGATTCCGCACGGGATGACGGCTGAGGAGAGCATGTTCATCGAACCGGTCTCCTGTGCCGTGCATGGCATGGACAGGGCGGGGATACGGGCGGGGGATATCGTCGTCATTCTGGGGGGCGGCACGATCGGGCTCGTGATGCTCCAGCTCGTCCGGCACGGAGGAGCGGCGGCCGTGGTCGTGAGCGAACCGCTGGCGCACAAACGGAAGATTGCCGGTGACCTCGGCGCGTCGCTCGTCATCGACCCGGCGGGCGATGCACTGCGGCAGGCGGTCATGGACATGAGCGGCATCGGCGCCGATGTTGTGATCGATTGCGCGGGAACCGCGACAACAGCCCGGGCGGCGATCGATCTCGCACGAAGGGGAGGCACCGTGGTGTTCTTCGGCGTCTGCCCCATGGGCGAAACGATCCCGCTGGAGCCGAATGCCGTCTATTTCAGGGAGCTGACGATCGCAGGTTCCTACATTAATCCGTACACGTTTCCGCGCGCCATAGCGCTCCTGAGGGGAGGAGTAGTGCGTGTGGGGCCCCTGGATGTGCGGGCGTACCCGATCGAAGGTGTGCACGAGGCCCTTGCCTCTCTCCGTGACGGGCGTGCGATCAAAAACATGATCGTGCCCGGCACATGAACCCCTTCGTTCTTCCACTCATGCTCGCGCTCGCCCTGATTCCTTCGGTCCCCCGGGAGGCCCCTGCGGTCAACTTCGCTCACCTCGACCGTCTGACCGAGCGCGTTTCGCTCGGTGGAGATACGGTGAGCATTGTCCACATCTATGCAAATTATCCGGACTATCGCTGGGTGGCGGCCGCGGAATCCGGCCCCGAAGGGATCGCATGCGTGGATGACGCTGCCCGCGCGGCCGTCCTGTTCCTGAGGAGCTTTCAACTCCGGGGTGACACGGCGAGCCTCGCGCGTTCGCGCGGGCTCCTCAAGTTTATCATGCACATGCAGGCCCCGGACGGGGAGTTCTGCAATTTCATGCGGGCCGATCACACGGTCAATGTCTCGGGGAAGACGAGCTTCAAATCGTTCGGCTGGTGGGCGGTGCGTGGGCTCTGGGCGATGGCGATGGGAGGAAGGATATTCAGTGACCGGGATCCCCTGTTCGCCCGCGAGTTGCTCGGACGCGTCTCACTCATGGTCCCTTTGGTCAGCGCATCGCTTAAGGAATTCGGCAGCACAAGGAACGTCAAAGGGTACAGGATCCCGCGATGGCTCCTCTACGAATCCGGTGCAGACGTGACATCGGAGCTTCTCCTCGGCCTGCTGGAATACCAGAAGGCCCGCGGGGATGACTCGCTCGCTCCGGTGATGAGGAAACTCGCACATGGGCTCCTCGTGATGCAGGACGGGGACGGGAAAACGCCACCGTACGGACTCCACCGGTCCTGGGAGACGATCTGGCACATGTGGGGAAACGGGCAGACTCAGGCTCTCAGCACCGCGGGTCTGATGCTTCACGACACCACAATGATAGCGTCCGCGGTACGCGAGGCCAGGGGATGGTACGGCCGCCTGTTGATGGAAGGGTTCCTCAAGGAATACGACGTCTCAGGCGCCTCCCCGGCCCTAGAGTACGAGCAGATTGCCTACGGGGTACGGCCGATGGCTGTCGGGCTCCTCAGGCTGTATGAAGCGACGGGAGACCGCGATTACCTGCTGATGGCCGGCCTCGCCGCCTCCTGGCTCACCGGAAACAATCCCGCGCGACGGGCGATGTATGACCCGGCCACCGGGAGGTGCTACGACGGTATCAGGGATTCGCTCGCGGTGAACATGAATTCGGGGGCGGAGTCAACGATCGAAGCGCTCTTTACTCTCCTCGAGGTGGGACACTATCCGGCTGCGGCACGTTTGCTCGCGTGCAGGAAAGTGTCTGCGGGGACGGCCGGGAGATTCTCGTACGCGGTCTTCCGCGGAGAGCCGGACGCCGAAGTGACGCTCGCGAGAGAGCTCGCGACGGGCCGCCTCTCCCTGTACGAAGGGGAAGGGAGCCGGGCGTTCTGCAGGAGGGAACATATCCCATGAAGAGAAACGTCGTGTCACGCGCCCTCGCGGCGATTCCTGTCGCCCTCCTCCTTTCCTTTGCCGCATCCGCGGGACTGTCGCAGCAGGTTGCCATCGGCAGGATAGACCAGATGCCGGATGCCCCTGTCCCGTACCTGATGAGGAACTGGAAGGCCGTGGCGGCCTCTTTCGATTCCATTGCGTTCGACGTGTCCAGGACAGGGCTGTACCTCCCCCTCATCCAGCTCTATTCCAACACCGTCAATTATCCGGGACAGGGGAGTTTCCGGATACAGAGCTATGTCGGCTCCCCCACGAGCGGCGGGGAAGCGGTCACCTGTCTGCCGGCCCTCGTGGGGGCGAAGCTGGTCGGCATTGACAAGAGCAATCAGGCGGGAACGAACTGGGTCGCGATGGCCGAGGAGTGGTTCAACAGCGGGAATGGACAGAATGTGTACCTCAACTACCCTTCATCCGGGACGGGGGATGACTGGTGGTACGAGACGATGCCGAACGTGTTCGCATTCCAGATTGCGAGCCTCTACCCGTCGACGGGCGACTTCCGCAACCGAATCCCCGTTGTGGCCGGCAGGTGGCGCGCGGCGGTCATGGCCATGGGAGGAAGCACGAAGCCCTGGAGCCTTGCGAATGTGAACCATCGTGCGTTTAATCTTATAACGATGAACCCGAACGACACGTATCCCCCCGAGCCCGAAGCCGCGGGTGCGATTGCCTGGATACTGTACATGGCGTACGTCACGACAGGAAACCAGGACTTCCGTATCGGGGCCGAGCTAGCCCTCGAATCCCTCCTCGCGTATCCGGCGAACCCCTCGTATGAGCTCCAGCTCCCGTACGGTACGTACATGGCAGCCAGGATGAACGCCGAGATCGGGACGGCGTACGACATTCCGAAGCTGATGAACTGGTGCTTCCCGGACGGGAACGGCACGCTCCGGCAATGGGGCGCGATCGTCGGGAACTGGGGGGGGGACGATTGCTCGGGGCTGATCGGTGAAAGCGGTACGGGGAACGATTACGCTTTCTTCATGAACGGTGTGGAGCAGGCGGGCGCTCTCGTCCCTCTCGTGCGCTACGACGACCGTTTTGCCCGCGCCATCGGCAAATGGGTGCTGAATGTTGCGAACGCTTCGCGGCTCTTCTATGCGGATTTACTTCCTGATGATCACCAGGACAGCCCGGTCTGGGCCCATCAGTTTGATCCGAACTCCTCTATCGCGTACGAATCGATGCACCAGTTCAGCCTTGCCGATGGCACTACCTCCCCCTTCGCGACGGGGGACGCGAAAAACGGTGGTTGGGCCCAGACGAATCTCGGGCTCTACGGAGCGGCACACGTCGGGATACTCGGGGGGATTGTCGACTCGACGAACGTGCGCAAGATCCTCCGGCTGGATCTCCTGCGGACCGATTATTTCCACGCGGCTGCGTATCCCACGTATCTTTACTTCAACCCCTTCGCCTCGGATACCGCTGTAACGCTCACCCTCGGGAGCGGCGCGCACGATCTGTACAACACCGTGACGAAGACATTCCTCGCCCAGGGTGTGACCGGCACGGTGCCGGTCACCGTGCCGGCAAATTCCGCGGTCGTTGTTGTCGTCGCCCCGGCGGGAGGAACCATGTCGACTGATCTGGACAGGACCCTCATCAACGGCGTCGTGGTGGACTACCGGAACGGCTCTTCGGCCAACCACCCGCCGAGGATCAAGAGCCTCTCCCCCGATTCCTCCCGCGTGCTCGTTCGCACTGCCGTCAACTTCTACTGCACGGCGGCCGACAGGGACAATGATGTTCTCACATACTCCTGGAAAGTCTCAGGCGGGTCTGTCACCGGCAGCGGTCCGGTGGTGTCGTACGCGGCGCCGGATTCCGCGGGTCTGTACACGGTCACGTGCACTGTCGACGACGGGCACGGGGGAAAAACAAGCAGTGCCGATACACTCCAGGTTGTCGCGGTCATAAATCATCCCCCCGTGATAAAAAAGATTGGGGCGCTTCCCCGGAAGGTGGACCTCGGAGCGACATCCGCGCTTTCGTGCCTGGTGAGCAACCCTGACACCAGCCTCCTCACGTACACGTGGAGCGCCTCTGCGGGGTCCCTGAGCGGGACCGGCTCCGCCGTCACCTGGCATGCCCCCTTTGTCGCCGGTAATGACTACCTCCGGTGCACCGTGGATGACGGGAAAGGAGGGAGCGCCACGGACAGCCTGGCACTCGAAGTGCGGGATCTTTCGGTTCCGCAGACAGGCGACCTCGTTGCGTTCTATCCCTTCAGCGGGAATGCAACCGACGCCGGCGGCCACGGCCATAACGGGACCGTCAACGGGACCGTCCTGACGGCCGACCGTTTCGGACACCCGGCGAGCGCGTACGCATTCGACGGTTCGACGGCGTCCATCGTCGTGCCGAACGATACCGGGCTCAATTTTCAGAACGCGATCACGGTGAACGTCTGGGTGAAGCCCACAGCGCTCTATGGCGCGCGCGAACAGTACATCATCTCCCATGGCAACTGGCAAAACCGCTGGAAGCTCTCCATCACCCCGGGGACCAATAAGCTCCGCTGGACCGTGAAGCCGGCGGGCACGCCGGGCCAGCCAAAGGACCTCGACTCCGCCTCCCCACTGGTCCTGGACAGCCTGATGGATGTGACCGCCCGGTACGACGGGACGGACATGGAGATCTATATCAACGGTGTCCTGGACTCATTCACCCCTTTTTCCGGACTTATCAACATGACCTCCTATGCGCTCACGATGGGGCAGGACCTCCCGTCGGACAACCAGTATGACTTCAACGGCGTCCTCGACGATATCCGCATCTACAACTACGGCTTAACGCTCGGGCAGATTTCGGCACTGTATGATATCACGAACGGCGTAGAATCCTTCGGCCCGACTCCTCTCCCTTCTGTGTTCAGGCTCTTTCAGAATTATCCCAACCCCTTTAATCCTTCGACGACGATCTCCTTCGCCGTCCCCGGTTCCAGAGCGTCACGGTCCCTCTCGCTCCGCGTCTATGACCTTCTCGGCCGCGAGGTGGCAACACTGGCGAACGGGACGTTCCATGGAGGCCTTTTCTCCGTGGTCTGGAACGCGGGTTCGCTTTCCAGCGGCGTGTACATCTGCCGGCTGGAGTCCGAAGGGGCGACCCTCGTTCAAAAAATGGTTCTGATGAAGTAAGCATATGAAAACACTTGATCTGGGCGGAGCGTGGAAATTCAGGGGACTTAAGAAGAACGGCTCGCCGGGCGCCCGTCCGAGGAAAGCCCTCCGTTGGCTTGATGCGTCTGTGCCGGGGACCGTCCATACCGATCTCATGGCATGCGGCCTCATCCCCGACCCTTTCTACAGGATGCAGGAAAACGATGTGCAATGGGTCGACGGTGTGGCATGGGAGTACCGGAAGGAGTTCACCGTTTCCCGCGCCTTCCTCGAAGAGCGGTCGATCGACCTTGTGGCGGGCGGTCTCGACACGTATGCGACGATCCGGTGCAACGGCCGCATCGTCGGATCGACCGCGGATATGTTCGTCGAGCACCGTTTCCCGCTCAAACGCTTTTTGCGTGAGGGAAGGAATGTCCTCGGCGTGCTCTTCGATTCCCCCGTCATCCGCGCGAAACGACTCGAAAAGGAAAACGGCCGGCTCCGCGTCGCTCTTGAACCGCATCGCGTCTATGCCCGGAAGGCACAGTACTCATTTGGCTGGGACTGGGGGCCGAAGCTCACAACTTCGGGGATCTGGCGGGCTATCTCCCTCGAAGCCTATTCCGGAGGCCGTCTCGTGGATCCGTCGGCGAAAATTGTCTCCGTGACGGGGGAGTGGGCTGTCGTCCGGTTTTCGGCGAGTGTCCGTCCTCCGGGCCGGCGTCCCCTCTCGCTTCGCCTCTCCCTCGGCGGCCCCGACCGTGCGGCCGAGTACACGCAGGAGGTGCGCAAGGGAGAAGCAGAACTCACGGTCCGCGTTCCGGATCCCCATCTCTGGTGGCCGAGCGGTCAAGGTGAACAGCCCCTCTACACGGCGGTCTTCACGCTCGTTGCGGGGGAGGAAGTTCTCGACGAGCGGCAGGTCAGGTTCGGCATCCGGAGCGTCCGGCTCCTCGAGAACAGGGACGCCGGGGGAAAGTCGTTCATCGTGGAAGTGAACGGCCGCAAGATCTTCTGCAAGGGGGCGGACTGGATACCCGCCGACAGTTTCATCCCGCGGATCGCGCCGTCGACATACGACCGCCTCCTCCGGATGGCGAGGGATGCCCACATGAACATGCTCCGTGTGTGGGGGGGAGGGTTCTACGAACAGGACATCTTCTATGACCTGTGCGACCGGCTCGGCCTCATGGTATGGCAGGATTTCATGTTCGCGTGCGGTGAGTACCCGGAAGATCCCTGGTTCCTCCGCCAGGTACGCGACGAAGCGGAGAAGGCCGTCGCGCGGCTCCGGAATCATCCGAGCATCGTCCTCTGGTGCGGCAACAACGAGTGCGAGTGGATCTTCTGCACCGGGAATCCCGGGAAGACCCCCGACGATATGATGGGTGCGAAGATATTCCGGGAGATCCTCCCCTCCGTGGTCGGGAAACTCGACGGCATGCGTCCCTACTGGAGGAGTTCCCCGTTCGGCGAGGGATTCCCGAATGACGAATCAAACGGGAACCATCACCAGTGGAATGTCTGGAGCCTCTGGAAGGACTATCCGGAGTACGAAAAGGATAATGCCAGGTTTGTCACCGAGTTCGGTTTTCAGGGGCCGGCCAATCTGGCGACACTTCGGGAAGTGACACTCCCCCGGGACAGGGACCCTCAGAGCGAGGTGCTCGAACACCACAACAAGCAGGTGGAGGGGACGGAAAGGCTCATCCGATTTATCGCGTCACACCACCGTCTGCCGGAGACGCTTGAGGATTTCGTCATGAAGGGGCAACTGGTGCAGGGGGAGGCGCTCAAATGTGCAGCCGAGCACTGGCGAAGGCGGAAATACGGAACCGCAGGTGTCCTCTTCTGGCAGTTGAACGATTGCTGGCCCGTCAATAGCTGGTCGGTGATCGACAGCCAGCTCCGGCCCAAGGCCGCGTACTATTTCGCGCGCCGGTTCTTCTCTCCCGTGCTTGTGAGTATCAGGCGGACCGTTGCCGGCCTGGAAGTCTGGGTCACCAGCGACCTCCCTGTCCCCCTCCGGGGAACGCTCGAGGTTTCTCTCGTCTCGTTCGGGGGAAAGACTGTCCTGAAGGAGAAGGATCTCCTCCGTATGAAGTCCGACGCATCTGCCAGGGTCCGGACGGTGAAGTGGGAGATTCTCCGCGCGTATGACCTGCGGCAGTACTACCTGCTTGTCCGTTTCGCGGCGGAGAACGGGTTGCTGAGCGAGAACAGGCACTACTTTGTGGAGCCGAAACACATTGATCTTCCGGATCCCGGGCTCTCCTGGTCGGTTGCACGGACCGGGGGGATGTCGTATGCGGTCACGCTCCGGGCGAAGAAGCTTGCGCGTGATGTCTGTCTGGAGGTGGAGGGGGCGGACGTGGAGTTCGATGACAATCTGTTCGATATCGACGGCGGCTCGACGAAGACCGTTTACTGCAGGTCGGAAATTTCCCCCTGGCTCTTGAGGAGAAGACTGATCGTCCGCTCTCTCCGCTGAACGTCCTTCAACGCTCTCCGGCGTAGCGGGCGATCTCATCGGCGGCGATCATCGCGCCGCTGACCACGCTGTCGGCCCCCGCATAGGGGAGGTACAGGTCATTCTTGTAGAAATAGCAGCCGCAGCCAAAGACAACGTTGTTCACGCCGAGGTCTGCATCTCCCTGCGTCTCCGACGGTGTTTCGGGGCTCATCAGAGGCTCGTCCCTCCGTGTAATGAACCCCTTCACCCGGGGGTCGCCGATCGCGATCGCGAGTTCGTACACACGCGTTCCGTCGACTTTCCTGTTCCCGTTGTGATAGATGATGAGGTAGCGGCCGTCCGGGAGGAGCAGGGGCGGCGGCCCTCCTCCGGTCCATGTGTCCGCATAAAGCGGGTTCCTCAGCGGCTTCATCAGCAGCCCGCGTGTCTTCCAGGGACCGAGAACGTCGTTGCTTTCCGCCCAGTGAATCGACATCCGGCCCGCCCCTTCCATCGGCCTGTGGAACATTATGAATTTGCCGTCGATCTTTCCGGGGAACAGCATGGCGTTCTTGTTGTCGATGCCGTTGAAATCCCCTTTCAGCAGCCCGTGCTTTTCCCACCGGAGGAAATCCCGGGTGCTGGCCACCGCGATCCGGACGCGGTTGTTGGGCTTGCCGGAGTGATACGCCGTGTAGAATGCGTAAAATCTATCCCCCGCCCGGGTGATCCGGGCGTCCTCGACCCCGAGGTCCTCGTATGGCTGGTCGGGAAGGATGACAGGCTTGTCGTGCCTTGCCAGCAGATCGAGTCTGGGGCTGAGGACCGCCAGTCCCATCGACGACCGGGTATGGTCGTAGTCTTCCGTCCGGGCGCCCTGTGCCCGGTAGAGGAGAAAGCAGAGTCCTTCCTGCTCCATCAGCAGGTTTTTTACCGGTCCATCGAACGGGAGGGACGGCACGATGGCCTTGATCAGGGGGCGCTCATCGACGAACGCGCAGGCGGGATTGAATGCGACCCGGTTTTCCCAGGGATGATCCAGGATCCGTCTCAGAATCGGGTTCCCGCCGTGCAGCCGCTGGACGCGGGGGGTTGAGGTCATAGGGTAAGTCCTTTCTGCCCTGCACGTTACGCGAAATCAGCCAAAGAATCAATCATTGCCATCTCATCCTCACCAGTTCTGTGTTGATTTTGAAAGCGTATGTCCATTCATTTTGCGTATGAGCCCCCTCACTGTGATACTCTGATATCCAGGTTTCCGCATGCCGCCTGAGATGCCCCCACTCACCCGCGAACAAATCCGCGACACTGCCTACGCGTTCCAGGAGAGCCGCATCCTCCTCACAGCGCACGAACTCGGACTCTTCACGGCGCTCGGAAACGGCCGGCACACTTCTGCCGCCGTTGCCTCCATCCTCGGCACGGACCACCGCGCCACGGACCGGTTGATGAATGCGCTCTGTGCGATGGGCCTTCTTACAAAAGAAAACGGCAGGTTCTCGAATTCTCCGGCCGCCGCGCAGTATCTTGTGCGGGAGAGCCCGGGGTACCTCGGCGGCTTGATGCACACCGTCAACCTGTGGAACACATGGACGACGCTTACGGAGGCGGTGCGCAGAGGGACCAGCGTCCGCCTTCGCAACGTCGACCAGAAAGAGGATCAATGGCGTTCGGCGTTCATCGCCGCAATGCACGACCGGGCGGTCCGCCAGGCACCTGTGGTAGTCGGACAGATCGACCTCTCGAATGTCACCCGGGTTCTCGACGTCGGAGGAGGCTCGGGGGCCTATGCCATGGCGTTCGTGCGGGCCAGGGCCGGCATCAGCGCGACGGTATTCGATCTCCCGGAAGTGGTTCCATTGACGAGGACGTACATCGAGAATGAAGGCCTTTCGCAAAGCGTCACCACCGTCCCCGGCGACTACCTGAAGGACGGTCTCGGAGCGGACTTCGACCTCGTGTTTCTCTCCGCCATCGTACACAGCAACTCCCCAGGAGAGAACTCTGAACTGATTCTCAAGTGCGCGCGTGCGCTCCGTCCCGGCGGATGCGTTGTAGTTCAGGACTTCATCATGGACGAGGAGCGGCTGACCCCCTCGCACGGCGCGCTCTTCGCCCTCAACATGCTCGTCGGGACTGAATCCGGGGATACGTACACCGAGGCCGAAGTGTCGGGATGGATGACGGCGGCCGGGCTCTCGGGTGTCTCACGGCAGGGAACACCCTTCGGTACGTCTCAAATCGCCGGCCGTCTGATATCGGTCCGGCCATGAACTCAGGTGTCGAATCGCTCTTCCCGCTGGCTCTGGGGATTATCTTCCTCCTCCTCCTCACCGGCGCGCTTTTTACATCCGCGATCCCGGTTGTGGTCCTGGTCACGGGGGTTCTCTATTTTGCTGGAGGCATCCTCTTTGGCCGGTCACAGGTGCGCGCCCCCTGGGGGACGGGCATTGCCCTCCTCGCCCCGTTCCTCCTCACGTCGGTGTTCCTTGTCGTGAAGTTCGGCTCTCCCTTCCTGATGTTCCCGGTGCTGGCTGCGGGAGGGGTCGCCGCGGGGATCGCCGTACGAAGACGGATTCCGGCAGGGGCGGCGCCGTTTATGCTGGCGGCACTTTGGATCGGGTTTGTCGTAGTCATGGCCCTTCTCGTCGCCCCTGGTCTGTTCGATCGTCTAAAGCTCACCTGAAAAAGGACACTGAATGGAAGAAATACAGATACGAACAAGCGAACAGGGGTGGTTCACACAGCTTGCCCAGGCCTACAAACAGAAGACTCCCGTCTTTCTCGTCGATGATGCGAAAGTGGGGATCGACCCTGCGGTCGAATCTCTCGCCGCGATGGGACTGAAAGCGAAACTCACGCCGAGGGAATGGTCGGCGGTCACTGTCGCGGTGGGCCTGAGCGCAGCCGGGGCCGCCATGGTCATTCTCGCATTTCTGGATCCGGAACCCACAAGCAAACTCGGACTTCTTGTCGGCGGCGGTGCGGTATGTGTGCTGACCGGTGGATTGACGGCCGTGAGGATTCTGACGAAGATGCGCCCTCCGAATGTTCAGATCGGTCCGGGGGGGATGAAAATATTCTGGACATAGAGGGGTAACTACTATGCCTCTCTGAAGCGTGGCTAGCCGGCCTTCATTGTATGCCCGGCCCGCTCCACTGCACGCCGGGTCGCTTCGAGGATTTCCGGTTTCGGGTTGTGCGGATGGAGGGGGACTTCCGGAACATCCTTCAACTGCCGGAGGAGCGATTCCGCCTCCTCCCCCGCGAGTTGCTCGCAGACCTGGTACATTCCCCCCTCCTGTTCTTCCAGTGCGTTGTGGACCTGGAGTATCGCCCTGACCGTGTTGATGACTGATCCGTCCGGCGGGGGCACCATCAGCGCGGTGAGCGCGCCGTGGTCCATGCGTATCCGTTCCGCGATGGCCAGGGGTCTCCCTCCCTGGAGTCTGAGCGCCGCCGGGAGGAGGACGGTCTCTTCCATGCGGATATGGTGGAGAAGTCCTGACCGGAACTGCGCGTACGCAATCGTGTCGATGTTGTTCCGGTCGGCTGCGGCCTTCCTGAACAACTCATCCAGACGGTCGTGGTCTTCGGCGAGATACCTGTAAATCGGCCCCTGCATGATCCCCTCATTTTGAATGAATCTACGATTATTCCGGTTTCAGCACAATATTCCCCTCCATTCTGCGTATCATAGTGTAAATCGGATCAATCAATGGAAGCTGGGGAAGCTGGGGAGGCTGGAGCGGAAGTCAGTGTGGAAGTCAGGGCTGGGGGTCTCGTACGGGACACGCAGATCGCGCGGGCCGCTGCCGGCGAAAGGGGGAGGCTGTTTGCCTTCATCCGGCGGCGCGTCGCGAGCGACAGCCAGGCCGAAGACATACTCCAGGACGTCTTCTACCAGCTCCTGACGAGCTACAGCGTCACCGAACCGCTCGAGCAGATGACCGGCTGGCTCTTCACCGTCGCCCGCAATAAGATCATCGACTGGTACAGGAAGCGGCGTCCGCGGGACCGGGCTCTTGACGAGGTGCTCGACGGCGGTCCGGTGACTCTGGCGGAGACGCTCCCTGCGGCGGTGGAAGGACCTGACACAGGGTACGACAGGGAGGTCATTGCAGAGGAGCTTACGGAAGCTCTGGAAGAGCTCCCCGAGAAGCAGAGGCAGGTCTTCATCATGCACGAGATCGAAGGGAAGAGCTTCAACGAGATCCGTGAGGTCACGGGGGACCCGCTCAACACGCTTCTCTCGCGCAAGCGCTATGCCGTGCAATTCCTCCGCAGGCGGCTCGAAGACCTCTACCGCGAGATTGCAGATTGAGGGATCCGGAACTCGCATGCCGGCTCTTTCCGGCCTGACGTTTCGAAATGACGCGACAAGACAATTCACACTGGGAAAGGAAGCGACATGAAAGCATGGTGGGTGGGAAAAGCGATTCTCTTCGTCGGTCTTGCGGCACTGGCGGTGGTGGTGTTCGGCGGTGTCGTCATGTTTCTCTGGAATGCCACGGTCCCCGACCTGTTTCACGGCCCGTCGATCACGTTCGTTCAGTCGGTCGCGCTCCTGCTTCTTGCGCACATACTTCTTCGCGGGTGGACCCCCTGGCGCTACGGGCACGGCTGGCGAAGGGAACGCTGGAGACGCCACTTTGAGAAGAAACTCTCTACAATGACGCCGGAGGAGCGTGAGAAATTCCACGCCGGGTGGCACAGGGGGTGCGGATGTGAACCGGAACCCGGTGCGAAGGTGAATCCGTGATCGAAGAGACACTCAAAAAGATAGAATCCCGCATCAGGTCCGCCGAAGCGATAGCCGGGAAGAACAAGAGCGAGCTCCTGACGCTTGTCTCGACGCTGAAGTCGGAGATCACGGACCTCTCGAAGACCCGGGCAGAGCACGCCGAAAGCATCACCGGTTTCATCGACCGCTCGACGCATGAGGCCACGCGCCGGGAGAAAAATCCCGAGTTGCTCAGGTTGTCGCTGGCCGGGCTTGCGGAATCGGTGAAAGGGTTCGAGGCGTCCCACCCGAAGCTCGTGTCACAGATCAACTATGTCTGCACGGTGCTTGCGAACGAAGGAATCTGAGCTGCTCAGATACGCCCCGCGATCCACCCCGCAAGCGCTCCTCCGGCGACGAGCCATGCCGCATTGACCCGCCACCGTAGTTGGACGAGAAGCGCCGTGGCGAAGATGGCGATTGTCCCGATGCTGAGAAGCGTCGATTTCCCCAGCACGAAGCAGACCCCCAACATCAGTCCCAGGGCTCCCGCATTCACACCGTCGAGGAAACCCTGCATGAGAGGTGAGTTCCGGAGCCGGGGCACGAACGGACCGATCAGAAGCACGAAGAGGAATGAAGGGAAGAATATCGCCCCGGTGGAAACCAGCGCACCGGGGATGCCGAAAAGCAGATAGCCGATGAATGTTGCCGTGGAGAGCACGGGGCCGGGGGTGAATTGTCCGACCGCTATCGCGTCAAGAAGCCTGCTCTCCGTGAGCCAGCCCCTCGAGTCCACGAGCCCTTCCTGCAGGAAGGCGACAAGGACATATCCCCCTCCGTAAAGTATCGCTCCGGTTTTGAGAAAAAACAGGCCGAGTCCGGTCAGCGTCGCTCCCTCAGGTGCCCCGCCCGGCGGACCCGGGAGGGAGGGGAGTGTCACCAGAGGGATGGCTGCAAGCGACCGGAGCACATGCCGGACTCTCTCCCTGTTTCTCCATGCAATTCCCGCGGCACCCGAAGCGAGGAGAAGCAGGAGCGGGTCGAACCGGCATATGCCGAGGAGAGCTGCCACTGCTCCCGTGACGAGCATGAACGGCCTGGATCCAAGAGGTTTCCCGAGTCGATACACTGCGCCGAGAATCACCGCAATAATCGCGGCACGGATCCCTCCCATGAGCGTTCCGAGCTCGGGCAACGTACCATAGGTCATGTAGATGTGGGCGAAGACAATGGTCACCGCCATCGCCGGGACAATGAAGCACAGACCCGCGACCAGGAGTCCTTTCACGCCCCCACGGCGGTACCCGATGTGGATCGCCATTTCGGTCGAATTGGGACCCGGTATCAGGTTCGTAACGCCGAGCATGTCAAGGAACTCTTCATGCGTGAACCACCTCCGGCGCAGAACCACCTCTTCTTCCATCATCGCGATGTGCGCCGCCGGCCCGCCGAATGCGGTGAAGCCGAGCCGGAGAAAGAGCCTGGCCAGCTCCCCCGACCGGGTATGATCTGCCTGCGTGTTGATTTTAGCCTCTGAGAGTCGTTTCTTCTCAATGCCGGTTGGTGGTGCGAATATAATCAAACAGCCCCTTCATTGCGAATTGTGTCATCCTCCTGTCGTCTGGGGGGGACCATTGTACGAAGGAGGATCGATATGCGAAATCAACGATTCGTTCTGTTCGCGGCACTGCTCGTCCTTGCGGCGGCTGTAGCGCCTTCCCGGCTCCCCGCCCAGGAGAAGAAGATCAGCAGGAAGGATGTCCCCCCTGCGGTTCTTGCCGCATTTGAAAAGGCATACCCGCACGCGAAGATCAGGGGGACATCCACCGAGGTGGAGAGCGGGAAGACCTACTTTGAACTCGAGAGCGTGGATGGGACCCAGTCTCGTGACGTACTCTACCTCGCGGACGGGACTGTTGCCGAGGTGGAGGAAGCCGTCCCGGCCGGAGCGCTTCCGGGGGCCGTCACGTCGGCCGTCGGAAAGGAATTCGCCAAAGCGAAAATCACGAAGGCGGAAAAGTCCACCAGGGGGACGGATATCTCCTATGAAGTGCATGTCTCACTGGGATCGAAGAGGGGCTCGATTGTCCTGGACCCATCCGGCAAAGTCCTGGAAAAGAATCCCCTCAAGGTGAAGAAGGAAAAGACGGAGAAGGAAGGGTCAGAGGATGAAGAAGATGATTGATCCGCTATGAACGCTCTGAAATGGTTTAGCCTCTGTCTGGCACTCTGTGCGCCGCACTCCGGGGCCGGGCAGACATTACTCAGTCTTGACAGTTGTCTCGTCCTGGCCGGGAGGAACAGCCCCCAGCTCAGGAGTGCGGACAATGCCGTCCGAGCCGCCGGGCTCGCCCGTTCCGAGCTCAACACGACGGCGCTCCCGCAGCTCCAGGCGGTCATCGATGGAATCTATATTCCTGTCCCCCCGAGGTACGGGTATGATCCCGCGATTACCGACGGGGGAGAGGTGAGGGCGCTCATCTCTCTGCGCCAGTCGGTCTACGACGCCGGTCTGCGCGGTCTGAAAGCGGATCAGTCCTCCATCGACATCGAGCGGCTGGGGAGTGAACAACGCCTTGCGATGTTCGATCTTACTCTGGCGGTGAAACAGGCGTATTATGAATCGCTGAGATCACGCGCCGAGGTCGTGCTCCAGCAGGGAAGCGTGGATCAGCTTGAGGGGTATCTCGGCCTGGTCCGGAGGCTCTACAACGGCGGGAGCGCAAGCGCGACGGACCTGCTGAAATCGGAACTCCAGACATCCACCGCCCGAGTTGCGCTCGCGAGGGCCCGTGAAGTGTCGCTCGGTGCGATCCTGGCGCTTGAAGAGGTGATGGGCGTGCCTCCGGACACTTCACTCGCGCTCGCGGATTCGCTCGGGGAGCCCTCCGGTCTCCCGTCGGATTCCGCGGCAGAAGGAGGATTCGATCCCACCAGCACGCTGGACATGACGGTCGCCGGCATGCTCGTCCGGCGCAGCATGCTGGAGGAGGATATCACAAGGCACGAACGGCATCCTGAGATCTCGCTCTTTGCCGACGCGGGTTATCTCACATCGGGGGACAATCTTCGGCTTATCTCTTCGGAAAGAGTGAACGGGCTGGGGTACGAAGTCGGCCTCGGCATTCAGTTCCCGATCCTCAACTGGGGAGCGACGGGACTCAGGACGGAACAGAAGGAGATTGCCACGGACGATGTCCGGAACCGGATGGAGCTCCTGCGTCGCTCCATTGCGACGGACGCCGTACGGCTCCGTGTGCAACTTGCAGGGGCGAGGGAGCGGCTTCGCGTTCTGCGGGGGAATCTCACGAAGGCGAACGACAACTATATTCTCATGAAATCAAAATTCGCCGCCGGCGCCTCCCTGTCGCTGGAAGTGCTGTCGGCCCAGCAGGCACTGACCGATGCGAGGCTGGCGGAGCTTCAGACTCTTGCCGACATCCGGTCCTTTACGGCGAGAATTGAACGCCTGCATACCCGCGGAGAGGGCACACGATGAACCCTCATGTTCGTACACTCTGCTCCCTCCTCGTGTGTGGAGCCCTTGCCGGATGCACACGGCACCATGGCGCCGTCGATGAGGAGGAGAGCTCCCCCGCAAACGCCGTCGTGGCCGTGAAGACGGTTTCCGTTGTCAGGGGGGATCTGGAAACCGTCGTCACCGCGACCGGGAGCACCGAGGCCCTCCGCAAGGAGAAGATTGTTGCGCCCGTCGCCGGGACGCTTCTGTCCCTGAAAGTTCTCGAGGGGACCCCTGTCCGGCGCGGAGACGTTGTCGCTGTCATACAGCCGAAGGAAACCCGTGCCGCGATCACGGGGGCGGAGACTCTGCTCCGTGCCGCACGGACGGAGGGGGAACGGGCCGAGGCTGCCCGGGCGATGCAGCTGGCTCTTGCGGGTCAGAACAATTGCGCAGTGCGGTCCGCAGCAGGAGGCATCGTCGCGACGCGGAGTGCGACCGAGGGTGAGCTCGTCGCCGAGAACGCCGAGCTGATGACGCTCGTGGACCTTTCGACGCTGATCTTCGTCGCCGATGTGCCGGTCCGGGACGTTGCACAGGTGCGCCCGGGCGAACGGGTCGCGGTGTATTTCCAGGCGATTCCCGGGGAGCTCTTTGGCGCGAAAGTCGATGCCGTCAATCCCCGTTCTGATCCCCAGAGTCAGGCGGTCAGGGTCAGGATCGGGTTTACCGGCGGTGTGGGAGAGAGGAAAAAGTTTCTCATGAGCGAGATGGGCGGTGTCGCCAGAATTGTCACGGGAATGCACCCGGGGGTCCTCATCGTCCCGAAGTCCGCGCTCCTGCGCAATGACGAAACCGACGCCTACACGATCGTCGTTGCGACTGCCGATTCTCTCGCCCGGGTCCTGCCTGTCGAAGTCGGAGCTCGGACCGACTCGACCGCCGAGGTCTCGGGGAAGGGTCTCCTCCCCGGGACGCGTGTCGTTGTGGAGGGGAACTACGCGCTTGCCGATTCCACACGCATCGCCCCTGCCGAGTAGGCCGCCAATGACACTGTTTGACTACGTTCGTCGGCACGCACGAGCCATCCTCTTCACCGTCGCGGTCCTGGCCGCATCCGGCGTCGCCCTCCTCCAGCAGATGCCCGTTTCCCTCTTTCCGGACGTCACGTTTCCCCGCATCGTGATACTCGCCGACAACGGGGAGGAACCTGCGGAGCGGATGATGATCGAAGTGACGAAGCCGCTGGAAGAGACGGCAAGCTCTGTCCCGGGCGTCAGGGTCGTCCGCTCCATCACCGGCAGGGGATCCACCGAGATATCCGTCAACCTCGACTGGGGGACGGACGTGCTGCAGACGCTCCAGCTGCTTCAGGGGAGGATCGCCAACATCCGCTCTTCGCTCCCCCCGAAGGCGACGATTCAGACCGAGCAGATGCAGGTGGCGGTCTTTCCCATACTCGGCTACAGCCTCACCTCCGATTCCGTCAGCCTCGTCGATCTCCGCGACATCGCACTGTATCAGATCCGCCCGGCGCTGATGCGCGTCAAGGGGGTCGCCCGCGTCGAGGTCACGGGGGGGGAGACACGCGAGTTCCGCGTCACAATCGCTCCCGAGAAACTCGCTGCCTACCATCTGGATATCCGCCAGGTTTCTGACGCGATCGGTAAGGGAAACAGCATTGCATCGGCGGGGCTTGTGGAGAACAACTACCAGCTCTATCTCTCGCTCGTTTCGGGACTCTACAGGACGTCTTCGGACATCGGCGCCTGCGTGGTTGCCGTCCGGGGCGGCGTCCCCGTTCACGTCAGCGATGTGGCGGAGGTACTCCCGTCGGTCGCGGACAAGTTCATCCGGACGACGGCCCGCGGGCGCGAGGCGGTCCTTGTCAACATCATGAAGCAGCCGACCGGCAGCACCGTCCAGATAGGAAATGATGTGATCGGCGCCCTCCGGGCGCTGAAGCTTCCTTCCGGCGTACGCTTCGAGAACTGGTACGACCAGAGCGGGTTTATCGAAAGCTCGATACACAGCACGCGGGACAGCATCGTGATCGGCATTGCGCTCGCGATGGTCGTCCTCCTGGTGTTCCTCCGGAGCTGGCGGGTGGCGATCGTGATCGCACTTGTCGTCCCGGTCACGATTGCTTCGACTATCGTCTGCCTTGATGTCGTCGGAAAGACAATCAACATCATGACGCTGGGGGGGATTGCGGCGGCGGTGGGTCTTATCATTGACGATTCGATAGTCATACTCGAGAACATATTCGCCCAGTTCGTCGCCCGGAAGGAGGGGGGGGCATCGACGGAGACCCTTTTCGCCCTGGCGGGACGGTCGCTGAAGGAGCTCATGCCCGCGATCATGGGGTCTACCGCGAGCACGATCGTGATTCACATCCCTCTGGCGTTTCTCGGGGGGGTCACGGGCGCGTTTTTCGCGTCTCTCTCGGTCACCATGGTGTTCGCACTTCTGATTTCGTTCCTGATCTCCATCACGCTGGCACCGCTTCTTGCCTCATTCGTGATCAGGGATTCCGATGTCGCGCGGGAGGTCGTGCGCCACGGCGAGCGGTCCCGGCTGGGGGAGTGGTACGGGCGGACGCTCGCGCGTCTGCTGGCGGTCCGGTGGGTGATCGTCCCCGCCTCTCTGCTCATTGTCGCGGCCACGTACTGGCTGTACAGCCATATCGGGAACGACTTCATGCCGGAGATGGACGAGGGGACGTTTGTGCTCGACTATGCCACCCCCCCGGGGACGTCGCTGGACGAGACAGACAGGATCCTGATGAAGGTCGAGCGGATGCTCATGAGCATCCCGGAGGTGGAATCGTATTCGCGGAGGACGGGGACGCAGATGGGTTTCTTTCTCACCGAGCTCAATACGGGGGATTTCCTTGTTAAGCTGAAGGCCGCCCGGACCCGCCCGATCGCGGACGTCATCGCGGATGTACGGGAAAGGATCAACGCGACGGAGCCGTCCCTCCGGGTCGATTTCGGACAGCTGATGATGGATGTGATCGGCGACCTGACGAACAATCCCTCGCCGATCGAGATAAAAATATTCGGGAGTGATCAAAACCTCATCCACTCGAAAGCGGAGGAGGTGAAAACCCTCATCGCGACCGTCCCGGGTGTTGTCGATGCGTTCAACGGCATCGTGATCTCGGGTCCTTCGATGGTCGTCAGTGTCGATCCGCTCAGGGCGTCGCTGGCCGGGATGACTGTCGCGGACGTGGAGGAACAGCTCGCGGCAATGATACACGGTGCCACGGAAAGCAGTGTTCAGAAGGGGGAAAAGATCATCGGGATCCGGATCCGGTTTCCCGACCCGTACAGGCGGGACGTGGACCGGATCAGGGAGATCCGGCTCATGACTCCCTCGGGGAGCACCGTCCCCCTCCGGGCCGTTGCGTCGGTGGAAATGACAGGAGGCCAGTCGGAGATCCACCGCGAAGGGCTCCGCCAGTTTGTCGCGGTCACCGCCAGGATCAAGGATCGCGATCTGGGCCGCACGGTTGATGACATCAAAGGGACACTGGCGAAAGGACTGACGGTCCCGGCCGATGTGGCGGTGGTGTTCGGGGGGGTCTACCAGACGCAGCAGGACTCTTTCCGCGGGCTCCTCCTTGTCACTCTGGCGGCAGTCGCGCTGGTGTTCATCGTGCTCCTGTTTGAATTTGGGGAATTCGCGGTTCCCCTCTCCATACTTGTGATCAACGTCCTCTCGCTCCTCGGCGTCTTTGGCGCCCTCTGGCTGACGGGGGTGACATTCAACATCTCGAGTTTCGTCGGGATCATACTGATCATCGGGATCGTCGCCGAGAACGCGATCTTTGTCATGCACCAGGTCAGGAAGCTGACCGCGGGGGGCGTCCCCCTCGATGAAGCGCTCGTCCGCGCCACCCGCATGCGCACCCGTCCGATCATCATGACCGCCCTGGCGGCGGTCTTCGCCCTCCTCCCTCTTTCCCTGGGGATAGGTGCCGGGGCGCAGATGCAGCAACCGCTCGCCATCGCCGTGATCGGCGGGTTCTCCCTGTCGAGCCTTCTCTTGTTTTTCGGCCTCCCCCTTGTTTACAGTATCTTCAGGCGTCTCCCCGGGCGCTGAGGCCGGTTCCCGTTTCATCCCCCCGGTTACTCTCCGGATCTGGCTCTGTATCTGGCTCTGGATCCGGCTCTTTATCTGGCGCTGGATCCGGATCGATGGTCCCTCATCCTCCGGTGACCGGACTTCCTGTCGCCCGGCGGAGCCGTATCGTGCCAGTGACGACGTCATACAGCGCCTGCAGGTTTGTGAGGCGCGCCTGCGCGACGGCTGTTTCGGCGTCAAGCAGGTCGAGGTTGGAAAGGCTCCCTGCATTGTACCGGAGCCTGGCATTCTTCACCGCAAGGTCCGCCTGATTGATGTTTGTCTCGGAGACGCTGACCCGTTCTCCCGCTGCGGTGAGCTCGGAGAGCGCCTGATCGACCTCCGCCTGGATCATGAGCGCGACCCCCTGCTTGCGGGACTCGGCGGCATGAAGTGTCGCCGTCGCCTCCTCCTCCATGGAGCGCGTCCGGTTCCCGTCGAATATGGGGATCCGGAGGTCCACCACACCCACGATATTTCCGCGCAGGACATCGAGATTCGGTATGTAGCCGTTCTTTACACCGTACAGGAGGGAGGCGTTGAGGGATGGAGCGTCGTTTGCGCCTGCCGCCCGTTGCTGCGCGCGCGCCGATGCGAGCGCGTCATCGGCGCTCCGGGCTTCGATCCGCCCTGTGAGCGCCGCCTTCTTGAGAGAGTCCCTGTCGAGGGGAAACACTGCCGGCGAGAATTCTCCCCGGAGATCGAGAGGTGCGTCTGACGGGAGGACGGCGAGCCTGCGCAGGGTGATCTCGGCGCTCCGGAGGTTGTTTTCGAGTCCGATCTTCACATTCTGTGCCGCGGCGACACGCACCTGTGTCGTGAGCTCGTCGAGCTGCGTGGCGGTCCCCGCCTCGGTCTTCCTGCGCGCGATCGCGAGGTGTTCCTGCAGCGTCTGGACCTGCTCGTTCTGGACCTCGATGCTCCGCCGGAGGAAGAGTATGACATAGAACGTCTCCGCGGCCCGGACGGCCAGATCGCGTTTCACGGCTTCCCTGGAGTCTTCCGCAAGCGCGATGCGCGAATCGGCGAGGCCGACCTGCGCGCTCGTCTTTTGAAAATCGTAAATGGTCTGCCGCACGCCGATGTGGCCGTCGTAATTGTTGTACGGGAAGACCTTGATGGACTCGCCGGGGAGGTCGAACACCGACACGGGGGCGAGAAGCACGTATGTGGCCTCGGCCTCCGCGCTCGGGAGGTAGCCGCTCCTACTCTGGTCCGCGCGTGCGCGTGAGGCATCAATGTCGTGTCCGGATTCCACGAGGGCTGGGTTGCGCGACAGGACAAGCGCGACGGCGTCCCCCACACTCAGAGAGACGTGCGGGGAAGTTTGCGCCGCTGAACCCTGGAGGGCAATCACGGAGGCGGTGAGTATCTGGAGGAATCTGTGCGATGTCATTATGGGTTGTCCCCTGAAGGATGAAAGATCATTCAAGCGCCGGTGCGGTCCGGGCGCCCGCGGCGGCCGTGTTTCCGTTCTTTCTCGCATGGACGCGAAGGAAGAGGATCGGGATCAGGCAGATCGCCGTAATTGCAGCTGCGATCAGGAAATCGTCAGCGATCGCCGCGACAAAGGCCTGGTCGGAGATGTTCCCGAAGACGAGCGCTCTGGCGCGGGTGGCGGAGAGTGCGGCGTTCCCCCCGCTGACGTGCTGCGCAAACATCTGCGTGCGCGCGACCGCGTCCTTGAACGGCGCGGAATACTGGTTTGTGGCCTGTCCGTACGCCGCCATGTGGAAGATCATCCTCCGGGTAAGCATTGCGCCCAGAAGCGCGACGCCGAAACTGCCGCCGACCTGGCGGATCACGTTGAAGAGGCCCGATGCCTGCGCCATTTTATGGCGCGGGATCTCGGAGAGCGCCAGCGTGCTCAACGGCGTGAAAACAAGCCCCATTGCGATGCCGCGGATGTACAGCGGGATCATGATTTGCGCGTGTTCCGAGTAGACCGAAAGGAAATAGTTGAGGTAGAGGCTCACCGCCAGCAGCACGATGCCGATTGCTGCGGGGATCTTCGGGTTTCCCCGGTCGGAAATGATCCCGGCGACCGGAGAGATCAGACCCTGGAGTATCCCCGTCGGCAGAAAGACGAGTCCTGCCTGGAAGGCCGTGTAGCCGAGGGAGTTCTGGAGATAGAGGGGGAGCAGGAACGTGCTCCCGAACATTCCGAGCCCGAATATGAACAGGACGATGTTGGTGATCCCGAAATTGAAATTCCTGAGAAGCGAGAGGTCGATGATGGGATGCTCGACAATCGACTCGATGATGAAGAACGCGGTGAAACTGATCCCTGCCAGTATGAAGCAGCCGATGATGAACGGCGATGACCACCCCCCGGTGTTCCAGGCCGAGTTGCCGTTGCTGAGCGCCAGGAGGAGGGAGGTCAGGAACAGGGTCATGGAGATGAACCCGCCGAAGTCGAACGAACGGACGTGCTCGGTTTTGTACTCCCGCTGTATCACGTATGTCGCAAACACCCCCATGAGTCCCACTGGAACGTTAACGTCGAATATCATGTGCCACGAGAAATGGTCGATCAGGTATCCCCCCGCCAGCGGCCCGAGGGAGACCGACGCCGCGGCCGCGATCGACCAGAACCCGAGGGCGATGCCGCGGCGGTTCGGCGGGAATTCCCTGGTGACGATTGCCATCCCGACGGGCATCATGAATCCGGCCCCGGCCCCCTGAACGATCCGGAATATGATGAGCGCGTTCTCATCCCATGCGATGCCGCACAGGAACGACCCGAGCGTGAACAGGAGCAGGGACAGCATGTACGTCCGCTTATGTCCGAAATGATCGGCGACCCATCCGGAACTGGGGAGCATGACGGCGAAGACAAGCAGGTAGGCCGTGAGGACCCACTCGACCTTGTCGACCCCCACTCCGAACGCCGCCATGATTTTGGGGAGGGCCACGTTGACAATCGTGGCGTCCAGCACCGCCATGAACGTGCCGATCATGACATTGGCGAGAACCCACCACTGGTACGACGGGTGCTCATGATGCAGGGAAGAGAACTGCTGGAGGGCCCTCGATCGGAACCTGTTGTCTTTCGATGGCATGACTTAGCGTGTCCTGATCCGGATTTCCACCGACATCCCCGGCAGGAGAATTGCGGGGACGGGCTTTTCCGGCGTCCGCTCTTCGATCGAGATCTTGATGGGAACCCGCTGCGTCACCTTCGTGAAATTTCCCGAGGCGTTGTTCGGCGGAATAAGCGAGAACTGGGCCGCCGTGGAACTGCCGAGCTGGAACACGAGCCCCCCGAACACACGATCGGGGTGTCCGTCCACGGAGATCCCCACATCTTCGCCGAGCCTGACAACATCCATATTGGTCTCTTCCAGATTGGCGATCACCCATATCCGCCCCCTGTCGTAAACGGTGAATACCGGCTGACCGGGCTGGACGACATCCCCCTGAAGTACCCATCGTTTTGCGACATTCCCCTTGAGGGGTGAGATGATCGTGGTGTTGTCGAGCTGCGCCTGTACGACCCCCACCTGCGCCTGTGCGGCTGCGACGCGTGAGACGGCGATCCCCACCTCGGCGCCCGCCGCGTCGAGTGCGCTCTTTGCATGGTCGTATTGCTCTTTGGTGATGACCGATGTCCGGAACTGCTGGTCCGCGCGGTGGTAGTCGTCCTGCGCTCGGGCGAGGTTCACCCGGGCGAGCAGGACGCTTTCCTGCGCCAGGTGGAACGCGGCCGTCGCCTGCGCATGCTGGGCCCGCAGGTCGCTGTCATCGAGGGTGACCAGGACCTGCCCCGCCACGACCGTATCACCTTCGTCGACGGTGAGCCTGGCAATCCGTCCGAGCATCTTGGAGCTGATGGAGACACGGTCGGCGTCGATGTAGGCGTCATCGCTCGTGACGTATCCCCGGAAGTTGACATACCAGTACCATCCCCCCCCCAGCGCGGCCGCAAGGAGCAGTGCCAGTGGAATGATTACGCGGCGTTTCCTGTACATCGGGACCTGGTCGATGCTCTCATCCCCGTTTGATCCTCCGGGGGCCACCCCCGGCGTTGGGGCGTCTGGTGCTGGTGTACGTACCTCTCCGGTTGTTGCCATTGCCTATCCTCAGTGTGATGATTGTCGTGTCATTCCTTTCAACAGCAGGTCGATCAGGTGGTCCGAATCTTTCTTCAGGTCCGCGTACGTGCCGTTCTCCACGTGAGGGGGACGGGCCGTGGAAAATGTCCTCACCCTCAGCCCGTGGAGCACGTGAAGGATCAGTTTCGCGGTCTGAGCGGGATTGACGAGCTCCAGTTCACCGGTCCCCTTTCCCGCGAGCAACACGGCATGGAGGAGCTTCAATTCCTGTTCCTCAAGGCGCGTGAAGAGATCCCCGAAAATCGATGAGACCTCGGCCCACGACTGTACGCCGAGCGCGCTCAGGTTTACGAGTTCCCTGAAAAGCCTGATCCGCATATCGACGTATTCCCTGAGTTTCTGACCGGCGGGCGCTTCCTTCTTCAGCATGAGTTCGATGTCCCGGGTGAACTTCTCCTGCTCATGTCCTATGACGGCGCGGAAGAGTTTCTCCTTTGTGGGAAAGTAATAATACAGGGAGGGCTTGGCGAGTCCCACGTCGGAGGCGATCTCATCCATGGTCACCTTGGAAAAACCGTAGTACGCGAAGCGCTTACGCGCCGCTGCGAGGATGACCTGTTCTTTGGCCTGCGGCTGGTCCTGCTGCATGACGGGGTCGGGACGCTTTCTTCGACTATTTTACCTAACAAGTCGAAAATACGAAAACGGGGCTTCATGTGCAATCCCGCGCCGCCGCTCGAACCCTTCCCCCGGGAGGGGATTCCCGGGCCGTGGCGCTGAATTTCTGGGTTTTTATTTGTACTTTCCCGGACCAAATGAGCCGTACCCCGAAGTCCCTCACCCGCTGCATCTTTTTTTTCGATGCGGTCGCTGATCACAGTCGTGATCGACGATCACGCCGCTCACAGGCGTGACTCACTCACATTCATCGAGCTCTCCGGTGCTCCCATGGACCTCTCGTCTATATTCCGCGGCCTGTTCGGTCTCGTCCTTGTCACAGGCCTCGCAGCCGCCTTCTCGAGCGACCGCCGCCTGATCAACTGGCGCCTCGTGACGATCGGATTCGTCCTCCAGTTTGCGTTCGCCTTCCTCGTCCTCCGCACCGGCATCGGGAGGGACGTCTTCAGTACCCTCAGCTGGCTCTTTGTCCAGTTTTTCGGTTTTGCCTCCGACGGTGCGAAGTTTGTCTTTGGCACGCTCGCTCTTTCGCCCGGGACGAAAGAGAGCCTCGGCTTCATATTTGCATTCCAGGTTCTTCCCACGATCATTTTCTTCGCCTCGTTCATGGCGGTCATGTATTATCTCGGCATCATGCAACTGGTGGTGAGGGGCATGGCGTGGGTGATGGCGCGCCTGCTCCGCACGAGCGGGGCCGAATCACTCTGCGTTGCCGCCAACACGTTTATGGGTCAGACGGAGGCGCCCCTGGTGATCCGCCCGTACCTTGCGACGCTGACCGAATCCGAGCTCTTCACGATCCTCACGAGCGGCATGGCGCACATCTCGGGGGGGGTCATGGCCGCCTACATGGCGCTTCTCGGAGCCGCATACGCCGCCTCGACAGGGATTGCCCCCGCTGCCGCACAGATATACTTCACCGGCCACCTTCTGGCCGCCGTGATCATGGCCGCACCCGCGACGATCATTGTCGCGAAGATCCTCCGCCCGGAAAAGGGTGACCCTGTGACGATGGGGAAAGTCAAGATTGAAGTGGAGAGACAGCATGCGAACGTGATCGAAGCGGCTGCGGCCGGAGCGGGAGACGGGCTCCGGCTGGCCCTGAATGTGGCCGGGATGCTGCTCGCGTTCATTGCGCTGATCGCCCTCCTCAACTCGCTCCTGGGATGGGCGGGGGGCGTCACGGGGCTCAATGGGGCATGCCAGGCGCAGTTCGGAAAGCCCCTCTCGCTGGAGCTCCTCTTCGGACTCATATTCCAGTTCGTCGCCTACGGGATCGGCGTCCCGTGGAGCGATGCCCTCAACGTCGGCAGTCTGATGGGGATCAAGCTCGTGGTGAATGAATTCGTCGCCTACCTCAAGATGGCAGACGCGATTTCCGCCCACCAGCTCTCGGAGAAATCGATCGTCATAGCCACATACGCCCTCTGCGGGTTTGCGAACTTCTCCTCCATCGCGATTCAGATCGGCGGGATCAGCCCCCTTGCTGAAAACCGCCGCAGCGATATCGCCCGACTGGGCCTGACGGCGGTTCTCGGGGGCACAATCGCAACGTGGATGACCGCCTGCATCGCCGGACTCTTTGTCAACTGACCCACAACTTGATCCCGGGCTCCCCCATGAATAACCGTCCCTCTTCTTCCGGATACCGCTGGTTCGCCCTGGGCGACCTGAACGGCTTTTTCGGCCTCATGTTCGACAACCTGACCGTTCTCTCGTTCCTGGCGGGCATATTGATATTTGTGTTTAATTTCCCCGCCGACATCGTCTACACGCGAATGTTTCCCGGGACCGCCTTCGGCGTGTTGTTCGGGGATCTCGCCTATGCATGGATGGCATTCCGCCTTGCAAAGAAGACGGGGAACCGCGAAGTGACTGCGATGCCCCTCGGACTGGATACGCCCTCAACGATAGGGATCGCTCTCGTGGTTCTCGGTCCCTGTTTCCTGGC
The DNA here is from genome assembly GCA_003158475.1 of Ignavibacteriota bacterium. Taxonomy (GTDB): domain Bacteria; phylum Bacteroidota; class Ignavibacteria; order UBA10030; family UBA6906; genus Fen-1273. Next base: position 37,596 of record PMJR01000039.1, read on the forward strand.
GATGAAGGCGAAGGGGATGGGTGAGCGGGAGGCTGCCATGATGACCTGGTACGTCGGCATGGCCACGATGGTCATGATCGGGATTCTGAAATTGATACTCTCATTCTTCGGCGGGTGGATCCAGAAGATCGTTCCCCAGGCGGGATTGCTCGGATCGCTCGCGGGGATCGGGCTCGCGCTGATCGGACTCGTCCCCCTTGTCGACATATTCGGGATGCCGCTGGTGGGCCTGATCGCGCTCGGGCTCATACTGTACACGCTGGTAGCGGAGATCCCTCTTCCGAAGCATATACCCGGCGTCTTTGCGGCGGTCGCCCTCGGGACAGGCCTGTACTATCTCCTCGGCCCCTCGGGGATCATCGGAGGCGGCTACAGCGCCCCTCCTTCCCCCGATTTCCATTTCGCTCTGCCGATCCCGACGCTGGCGTTCATCGGGGGCATCGTCCCTGCCCTGACATACCTTCCGATCGCAATTCCGTTCGGCATCCTGACGGTGGTGGGGGGGATCAACGTGACGGAGAGTGCCCGCGTTGCAGGGGATGATTTCAAAACGCGCGATATACTGTTGACGGAGGCTGTGGCGACGCTCCTCGCCGGTCTCACCGGGGGCGTGGCCCAGTCCACTCCCTATATCGGCCAGCCCGCCTACAAGCATATGGGGTCCCGTTCCGGCTATACGGTCCTGACCGGCATATTCATCGGGATCGGCGGCATGTTCGGCGTCGTCTCCTTCATCGTCGAGCTCATCCCGCGCGCGGTCCTGGCGCCGATACTTGTCTTTGTCGCCCTCGACATCATCGTCCAGTCGTTTCATGCCAGCCCCGCCCGGCATGCCCCGGCGGTGGCGTTTGCGTTCTTCCCGACCGTTGCGCGTCTTCTCGCGATAAAACTCGGGAACCCCGACTTCGTCTCGCCGGAAAACTTCACCCGGCTCCTGTCGGTACCGGGGAAAGCTCTCCCCGAGCTCCTCGTGACTGTCGCACTCGGGAACGGGTTCATCGTGACGGGGATGCTCTGGGGAGGATTCCTCGCCGTGCTGATCGACCGGCGGGTCCGCACTGCGGCAGTCTACCTTTTTATTCTCGCGCTGCTGACGTTTTTCGGCGTCATACACTCGGCGTCGCCTGACGGACTGATGTACCTCCCCTGGACGCTTGCGGGGCTTGCGCGCCAGATTCCCTACCAGTTCGCCGCGGCGTACGGAGTGCTCGGACTGTTGCTCATCGCACTGTCATTCACACCGCAGAGCAAACAGCCTCCCCTGCGCGCGTAGGAGTCCGTCTCTCGGGGGAGGGGGAACGTCGCTACCCTGCGTCAAGTATCCGGCGCACCTCCGCCAGTACGCCGCGCATATCATACGGCTTCTGCAGGAATGCCCTGACTCCGGCACGGAGAGCGTCGGCTTTCTGTTCAGGTTCGATGTACCCGCTGGCCAGGACAGTCCTCACTCCCGGGTCCAGCTCTCTCATGGCAAGATACACCTGGTCGCCGCTCATCTTCGGTAGCCCGACGTCGCTTATTACAAGTGCGATCTCGTCCCTGTGGCACTTGAATGCCTGCAGGGCCGCGTGGCCGTCGGACTCCGAGAGTACCCTGTATCCCGCCGTCTCCAGAATCGTCCGCAGGAGCCCGCTCAAGGCCTCTTCGTCCTCCACGATGAGTATGGTCTCCGTCCCCGCGGGAACTTCCCCGGGCACGCTTTCGGCGGGTTCAGGCTTCTCGACAGCCGCCGGCATCACCGGAATGTAGATCGTGAATGTCGACCCCTGCCCCGGATGGCTGTCGACGCGAATGAAGCCCCGATGGCTTTCAATGATGCCGAAGACCACCGCCATGCCGAGCCCCGTTCCCCTTCCCGGTTCCTTCGTGCTGAAGAAGGGTTCGAAGATCCTGCGCCTTGTCGTTGCATCCATTCCTTCGCCGGTGTCTGTCGCCCGGATCTCGACATAGGTGGCTGCGTCGGCCAGGGGGAACCTGTTCCTCACGGCATCGTGCGTCGCGACGCGCGTCGCAATGCTCAGCGTCCCCCCGCGGGGCATCGCGTCGCGGGCATTCACGCATATATTCAGCAGTACCTGGTGAATCTGCGTGGCATCGGCAACTACGGATGGGAGCCCCTCGGCAAGGTCCGCGGTGATCGTGATGTTCTTCGGAAGGGTCTCGTCAAGAAACTTGAGGAGCTCCCGTATGATGTCGTTCGCATGCACCGATTCCCTGCGCCCTTCGTTCTTCCGGGCGAACGTGAGGAGCTGGCGCACGACTCCCGCACCCCGTTCCGCGGCCTTCGTGATGGCCTTCATCGAGGAGGAGCATCGTACCGGATCGTTCGCCGTTCTCTCCATGAGGGCGACGTGCCCGAGGATGATCGCAAGGAGATTATTGAAGTCGTGCGCGATTCCGCCGGCGAGTGTCCCGATACTCTCCATCTTCTGCGCCTGCAGGATCTGCGCCTCGAGGGTCTTCCGTTCAGAGATGTTTTGGTACATCCCGTACACGCCGACATGCTTCCCTTCGATCAGTATGGGATAGCCCGTGATGTGGACATCGACACTTGTCCCGTCCTTCCTCCGGCGTGTGCTCTCTTTCGACACGGTTGTCCCATGCTGGCTCATGGAACTGAGCGCGCCCGCCTCCTCCTGCAGAACGGGAGGCACGATGATGTCGTTGATGTTCTGTCCCCGGATCTCTTCGTTGGAGTATCCGAACATCACCTGGAATGATTTATTGACCATCACGATGTGGTCGTCGGTGTCCATGAGCGCGATTCCCGCGGGGGAGTCCTCAAAGAGCCTCTGGGAATAGGCTGTCTGGGAGACCAGCGCTTCCTCGGCCCGTTTCCGGTCGATTGCCCGCGCTATCTGTGAAGAGACATATTCCAGAACCTGCTGGTCCTGTTCCCCGTAGGCGGCCGGGTCGGTATAATGCTGGACGGCCATGACGCCGATGACATTCTCGTCGACGACGAGGGGTACCCCCATCCACACGGGAGAAGGTTTGCCGATGAGCTCCGCCTCCCCGCGCTCGACGAGCTCGGCGAATCTCTCCTCGGTGCACAGGAGCGACGCACCGGTCCGGAAGACATACTCGGTAAGGCCCCTTCCGAGTTTCTTCGGGGCCAGGGGGGGATCAAATTCGTCCACGAAGTACGGGAAGGAGAGTTCTCCCTCCTTTCCGCTGTACAGGGCGACGTAGAAGTTTCTGGCGTCCATGATCTCCGCGACGATTCCGTGTATCGAGCGGCACAACTCGTGGATCCCGTTCGTGCTTCCCGCGGCCTGGGCGATCCTGTAGACCGCGTGCTGTACCTTTTCCCTTTTCCGCCGTTGCATCACCGCGCCCAGCATGCTTGCCAGCGATGTGAGCGCGTCGGTCTCCAGCATCGACCAGGTGCGGCTCGAATGACAGTCGTCGCATCCGATAAACCCCCACCACTCGTTGCCGGCGAATATGGGGACGGCGAGGATTGACTCGATATTCCCCGCGCGCAGGATGGCTTGTTCCTCCGGGGGGAAAGCGGCGCTGTCCCCGTATATCACATCTCCGGCGCCGAGCACCTGTTTCCAGCGTGCATAGCCCGGCGAGGCGAACCGGACCTGCTCGATGCCGGGGTCGCTCAATCCTGTACCGGTCCCGCCCGAGGTCCACGCGAAGGGCCGGGTCGCAAGAAGCGTCCCGTCCGCCTCGCTCGAATTTTCGAATATGTACGTCCGGTCGACCCGCATGATTCTCCCGAGTCGCTTCAGGAGGTCGTTGATTGTCGACTCCGGATCCGGGGACTTCAGGAACTGCTCCGCGGCGTCGCGGACGATCTTGAGGATCGCATCCCGTCGGGCCACCGCTTCTTCCCCCTTCCTCCTTTCCCGCGTGTCGCGTATGATCACAAGGTCCGCGCTCCCGCCGTCGTACTGGATGCGCCCCGCATTGACCTCGACGGGGACGATATGCCCGTCAGCGTTCAAGAGGATGGTGTCGTATGTCGAGGGAACCGGCTGACCTTCGATGCGGCGCCTGTAATTTTCCGAGAGTTTCCGGCGTTCGTCGGGGTGGATATACTGCGTGAACTCGGTCCCGACAATCTGCTCGATGGGGCCTCCGAAAAAATCCGCGAGCACGGGGTTGAGGTACCTGACGATCCCTCCCTGGATGACGGCGATGCCGTCATGGGCGCGCTCGACGAAGTTCCTGTATTTCTCCTCGTTCTCCTGCAGCATCTGCTCCGATCGCTTGAGATCGGTGATATCCACCGCCACGCCGAGCAAGCTGGGAGTCCTGTCCGGCCCGAACAGAAACGGGATCTTCGTTGTGTGGAGGTAGCGGACGTTTCCTTTGGCGTCCGTGATGGGTTCGGCGGCTATGGTCTTCGGCGTGCCTCCCTGAATCACGGCAAGGTCGTCCTCGTGGAAGTGGCGTGCCTCTTCCGGAGTGGCGGAGAAATCGGCGTCGGTCTTTCCGAGGGCCTCCTCGACGGTGGTGCCGTAGGCCTCCGCGATCGACCTGTTCATCAGGAGAAACTTGCTCTCCGCGTCCTTGGCGAAGACGAAGTAGGGGACAAGATCAATCACCTGGCGGAGGAATTGTTCGCTTTCCCGCAATGCTTCCTCCGCCTTTACTGGCGCCGCGAGCCGCCTCGTCTTTGCCGGTTTGCTTTTTGGTGGTATCATGATCCCTTCGGACGGACTGGTGGACATGGGTAACCGTTAATATGATGCAAATTGGAGGCCATTCCGGACGATGTCGCCGTATTGGAAGGTTTTTCGCCTGTTTCTCCCTTCTCCACCCCGGTGCGTGATCCCTGGAACGGGCATTTCGACACTCAATGTCGGCAAAAGTGACTCCTGGAGAGGGGACGGAACGGTTTCTTTATCCTTTCTTTACGGGTTCGATTCCTCTTTTTACGCTCCATTGATTGCCTTCAAGTCAGGGTTTTCCAAGATTGGTCCGCCCTGAATAAACCGGGCATACTGAAAATAACGAACGATTGAGGCGGGCCCACATATGTTCTTCAAACACCTTATCACATCCATACTCGCACTGTTGCTCCTCACGGTGATCACCGGTCTGGCCTACCCTCTTTTGGTGACCGGCATCGCCCAGCTCGCATTTCCCGGCAAAGCAAACGGGAGCCTGCTGACAAGAGCGGGCAAGACGGTCGGATCTGAGCTGATCGGTCAACCCTTCAGCGATGCGAAATACTTCTGGAGCCGGTTGTCCGCGACTTCTCCATTCCCGTACAACGCCGGTTCGTCAAGCGGATCAAACACCGGACCGACAAACCCCGCTCTCCTTGATGAGGTGAACGGGAGGATTGCAGATCTGAAAAAGGCGGATTCGGTCAACATTCTTCCGATTCCGGTCGACCTTGTGACATCCTCCGGGAGCGGACTCGATCCCCATATCACCGTGGCCGCGGCAATGTATCAGGTGCCGAGGGTTGCCCGTGCGCGCGGCCTGAGCGAAGACCGGGTCCGGGCACTGGTTGAAGGATCAACCGTGGGAAGGGATTTCGGGATACTTGGTGAACCGCGAGTAAACGTGCTCACATTGAACCTGGCTCTCGA